>JBCDDO010000001.1:0-21597 GCA_039180245.1 Pseudomonadota bacterium
CTCGCCCAGCGCGAGCAGAGCGTCGATCTGCCGATCCGCGTGCGCCCCGTCTTCCCGTGCGGGGGTCGCCGAACCCGCCGGTTCTGGTGGCAAATCTGCAGGCGTCATAGAGGCAGCTATAGACGCTGACACCGGACGGCGCCACAAATCAGACGGGGCTGACCCTGGCCCAAGGCGTAAAGAGGTGGCACATGTCCGAAACGGGCTTCGGAGCCAATCAGGCCAAGGCGCTGTTGGCCGAGATGTTCGCCCCCTGGGTGGCGCGGATGGGCGTCGAGGTTATGGCGCTGGGGCGTGAGCAGGCGCAGTTCACTTTGCCCGAAAACCCGGATCTTGCTCTGCGCGGCGGGCCAGGCGTTGGCGTCGTGTGTGGGCAGGCGCTGGCGGCCATCGCCGACACGGTAAGCGTGCTGGCTCTGGCCGGCGCAAATGGCCGGTTTCGCAACTGCACGACCACGGATATGGCGGTCAGCTATCTGCGCCCGGCGACCGGCGCGCTTACGATCGATGTCTCCATTCCCCGCAACGGCCGCCAGCTCGCCACTTGCCAGGTCACGATCCGGTCGGCCGGGCATGAAAAACCGGCGGTCCTGGCGACCGCGACCTTTATGTATCTGGAGAGCTAGCCCATCGAGCGGCCACGCGGCGCGCGCATCAAGAGGACACGCGGCGCGGTTCTTCTTGCGGACCAAGGCGGGATCCCGGCTGTGGGCCCAGCCTGGCGTTTCGCACAGCTCAATAGCTGTTCATGGTCAAGAGCTCGTATTCGGCCACCGGGACAGCATCCTGGTTGGTCAGTGTCACATGCCAGCGCACCTCGCCATAATCCTCGGTCCGGCGGGTCTTGGCCTTGACCGTCAGCCGAACCGCTATGCTGTCGCCCGGGCTGACCGGCTTCATGAAGCGCAGAGTGTCGAGCCCGGTATTGGCCAGCACCGGCCCCGGATCGGGCTGCACAAACAGCCCTGCGGCAAAGGAGAGCAGGAGATAGCCATGCGCAACCCGCCCGGGAAAGAACGGGTTTGCCGCCGCCGCCGCCTCATCCATATGGGCATAAAAGGTGTCGCCGGTGAAGGCGGCAAACTGCTCAACATCCTCGAGCGTCACGACCCGCGATGCGGTGCGGATGGTGTCGCCAATGGCAAGATCGCCGAAGGCGCGGGTGAAGGGATGCGCGGCCGCGGGACGTTCAGCCGCGCCCGGCACCCAGCGGCCGCCGATGGCGCTGAGCATGTCGGGACTGCCCTGAACGGCGCTGCGCTGCATGTAATGCAGCACGCCGCGGATGCCGCCCATCTCCTCGCCGCCGCCCGCACGCCCCGGCCCGCCATGCACCATATGCGGCAGCGGCGCGCCATGCCCCGTGCTCTCGCCCATCGAATCCCGGTCATTGATGTAGATGCGCCCGTGATAGGCGGCGGTGTCGCCGATGATGCGCAGCGCGACATCCGGATCATGCGTGATCAGCGAGGCCACCAGAGAACCCTGGCCGCGATTGGCAATCGCCGCCGCATGCGCGACATCGCGGTAACCCATCACCGTGGCAACCGGTCCGAACGCTTCGGTGTCATGGACGCGCGCAGCACCATCGGGATCGGGGCAATGCAAGAGCATCGGCGGCAGGAAGGCGCCTTTTTCGGGATCGGCGCCTGTGAGGTCAAAGCGGTCGGGATCGCCCGACACGCGCAGCACCTCACTGCCAAGACACGCGACTTTCTCCAGCACATCGGCCCGCTGCGCGCGCGAAACCAGGGCGCCCATACGGGTCGAAGGATCGCGCGGGTCGCCGACGGTCGTGGCCGCAAGCTTCGCGGACAGTGCATCGATCACCGCATCCGCGCGCCCCTCCGGCACGATCATCCGGCGGATGGCGGTGCATTTCTGCCCGGCTTTGACCGTGATCTCGCGCGCCGCCTCCTTGATAAACAGCGCAAATTCCGGTGTGTCGGGCGCTGCATCTGGCCCCAGGATCGACGCATTCAGGCTGTCCTGCTCGGCAACAAAGCGCACCGACCGGGTCAGAAGGTTCGGCGTGGCGCGCAGTGCCAATGCGGTGGCGGCCGAACCGGTGAAGCTCACCACATCCTGACAGGTGAGGCGGTCGAGCAGATCGCCCGTCCCGCCCGCGATAAGCTGCAGCGCGCCGTCGGGCAGAATGCCGGCCTCCAGCATCGTCCGCACACAGACCTCGGTGACATAGGATGTGGCGGTCGCCGGCTTCACGATCGCCGGCACCCCGGCCAGCAGCGTCGGTGCGAGCTTTTCCAACATCCCCCAGACCGGGAAGTTGAAGGCGTTGATATGCACGGCCACCCCCTGCAGCGGGGTGCAGACATGCATGCCGAGGAAAGAGCCGTTGCGCGAAAGCTGTTCGATCTCGCCATCAATGTAGATGGTGCTGTCGGGGAGCTCTCGCCGTCCCTTGGAGGCGTAGACAAAGAGCGTGCCGATGCCGCCATCGATGTCGATCAGATGATCCTTTTGCGTCGCACCGGTGTTGAAGGAAAGCTCATAGAGCGGGTCGCGCCGGGCCTGAAGATGCTGCGCCAGCGCCTTGAGCATGCGCGCCCGGTCATGAAACCCCATCGCGCGCAGTGCCGGGCCGCCAACCTCGCGCGCATGGGCCAGCATGGCGGCGGTGTCGAGCGTGGCATTCCCGGCCCGGGCGATGACATCGCCGGTGATCGCGCTCTCGATGGGCCGCGCGCCGGCACCCGGGGCAACCCAACGCCCGGCGACAAAGCTGGAAACGGGCATGACAGTCATGGTCTGGCTCCTTCAGCTCAGTTGCGCCGGCAGCGTGGCCCAGCCGCGAAAGCGCAGCCGTCCGCCGCGTGTGGCCCCCGGCAAAAGCCGGTAGGCGGGAAAGCGTTGCAGGAAACGAAGGATCGCCACGCGCCCCTCCATCCGCGCCAGGCTGAGACCCACGCAGGTATGCGCTCCACCGGCAAAGGCGAGATGCTTGTTGGGCCGGCGGGCGAGGTCGAGCCGGTCCGGGTTTTCAAAGCGCGCCGGGTCGCGGTTGGCCGCCCCGATGACGAGGTGAATATCGGTGCCAGGCGGCACCTCGACGCCATGAAAGACCACCGTTTCGGTCGTCAGTCGGTTGCCCAATTGATTGGGGCTTTCAAACCGCAGCACCTCATCGACCGCCGTTGCGATCAGTTCGGGCTCGGCGAGCAGACGTGCGCGCTGATCGGGCCATTCGGCGAGCAGCGCCAACGCGCTGCCGATCAAATTGGTCGTCGTCTCATGCCCGGCATTCAGGATGAAGATGCAGTTCTGATAAAGCTCTTCGGGGCTCAGAGCGCCCCTGTCGGACTGCATCAGCCGGGTGAGCACATCGGTCTCCGGATCGCCCGGCGCGGCCCGGCGGCGGGCGACGAGATCGGCCAGATAGGCTCGGAACGCGCGGACCGACCGGTTGCCCCAATCCATTTGCGCCGCGGTCAAAGTGGGCTCCAGGGCGCCCAGGATGGCAAGCGACCAGTCGCGCAACGGCCCGCGCTCCGCGGTCGGGATGGCAAAGAGATTGCCGATCACCTCGATGGGGATCGCTGCGGCGAAGCCCTCGATCAGATCCACAACCTCCTGCGCCGCCAACCCGTCCAAAAGCCGGTCGACCAGTGCGACCAGCCCTGGCTCAAGACTGGCCAGCGCCCGTGGGCTCATCGCGCCGACCATGATTGCGCGCACCCGGCCATGCAGCGGCGGGTCGTTGAAGACCAGGCTGGTGGTGTGATGGGTGTAAAGTGGGCTGCCCGCACCGAATTTGGGCGCAAACACCGCCCTTTTGTCCGAAATGAACCGCGCCGTGTCGCGATAGACAAGGTCGAGATCGGCATGCCGCGACAGGATCACCGACCCGTCGGGCTGGGGATGGCAGGGCGCGGCCGCGCGCAGCCAGGCATAGACGGGCCACGGATCCTCGACAAAACCCGGCGGCGGCGCTTTGAGATCAAAGCCCTGCATGCCCGCTCATGGCCCCATGCTGTGCGGCAACACCAGAACCAGCCAGGGCAGGAAGACGATCAGCGCCAGCCGGAAGAGATCGGCGATCCAAAACGGGGTCACCCCACGAAAGATCGTGCCGGTGGAGACATCGCCCACCACGCCTTTGAGGATGAAGACATTGAGGCCCACCGGTGGGGTGATCAGGCTGATCTCGGTGACCACCACGACAACGATGCCGAACCAGACCGGATCGAAGCCCAGACTGGTGACCAGGGGGAAAAAGATCGGCACGGTCAAAAGCAGCATCGAGAGGCTTTCAAAGACCATGCCCAGCAAAAGATAGATCACCAGGATCAACGCCATCACCATCATCGGAGAGACGGCGTTTTCGGTAACGAGCGCCACCAGCGCCTCCGGCAACCCAGCGAGATTGACGAAGTTCGAAAAAATCTGCGCCCCGATCAAAACCGCAAAGAGCGCAGCCGAGGTGAAGGCGGTTTCGCGCAACGCCTCGACCATATCGCGAAACCGCAGGCTGCCGCGGGCAAGCGCGATCAAAAACGCGCCCATCGCGCCCATGCCGGCCGCCTCGGTCGGTGAGAAGGTGAGGTTCAGCGGCCAGACATCGAGCGCCCCATAGAGCCCGCCGATGACCAGGAAAAAGAGCAGCAGCACCGCCCAGACCTGGCCGAGCGCGCGCAGCCGGGCGCCCCATCCCTGGCGCTCGCCCGCCGGGCCCGATTTCGGATCGCGCCAAACCGTCCACCGCACCGCAAAAAGATAAAAGAGAATGCCCAGCAGCCCCGGAATGATCCCGGCGATGAAAAGCTGGCCGATCGAGGTTTCGGTGAGCAGCCCATAAATCACCAGAATGACCGATGGCGGGATTAGGATGCCCAACGTGCCGCCTGCGGCGATCGAGGCGGTGGAGAGCCGGTCGGAATAGCCATAGCGGCGCATTTCGGGCATCGCGACTTTCGACATGGTCGCCGCGGTCGCAAGCGAGGATCCGCAGATTGCCGAAAACCCGCCACAGGCAACCACGGTCGCCATGGCAAGCCCGCCGCGGCGATGGCCCAGAAAGGCATTGGAGGCGGCATAGAGCTCGCGCGCCAGCCCCCCCTTATTGACCAAAAGCCCCATCAAGATGAAGAGCGGCACGACCGACAGGCCATAATCCTGCGCGGTGTCCATGACCTGCCGCCCGACCATGGAGAGCGCAGCCCGCATGCCGCGTTCGGAAAAAAGGCTGCCGCCGCGCTCGATCACAAAGCCCAACGTGCCCACCAGCCCCATCGCAAACACAATCGGCATGCGCAGCAGCACCAGGAGCAGAACAATTGCAAAGCCGATCAGAGCCGCGGTCATGCCGGCCTCAAGAGCCGGGGTGCGAAAAGGTGGATCAGCCCGGTTGCAATCAGCGTCGCGGCGGTCAGTCCGGCAAAGACCGCGATGAACCAGCCGATGAGGTATTGCGGGATGCCCAAATACTCCGTGACATCGCCATAGCCCCGCGCGCGCTCGGCCAGCACCCAGACCTGGCGCACCGGATAGATCAGCATCAGCCCCGCGGCCAGGTTCACCAGCGCATCGAGCCAACGTGCCAGCCGGTAGCGGGCGAACAAGGGATCGGTCAGATCGACGGCGATATGCCCGCCTTGGGCGGAAAGCTGGGGCATCACCGAAAAGACGATGACGGCCATCAGAATGCGGGTGATCTCGGTCGCCGCCTCGACCGGCGCATTGGCCGCCGAGCGCAGCACCACGTCGGAAAAGGTCATCACCATCAGCGCAAAAAGCGCCGTGCAGGCCAGCGCGATGGGAAGACGGCTGGCCTGGCGCAGGAGCGTCAGGACGGGGCGCATGGCGGTCTCCAGAAACCGGGGCCGGCCATCACCGGCCCCGAAGCGGGTCAGTAGCCCGACATCTCGGACAGGATCATGTCGCGGGCGGCCTTGGCGTCGACGCCGGTTTCGGCCACTTCGGCCATCACAGCGGCGACAACCTCTCGCGCGATGCCGTTGAACGCGGCCTGATCGGCCTCCGAGGCCGTCATGATGGCGTTGTCGGCGGTCGCCTCGGTCACGCTGCGGCCCTCAATGTCGATCTCGTCCCAGATTTTGCCGATCTCGCGGCTCAGCGGTTCGCCAAACACCTTCTCTTCCAGCGCCTGACGCAGATCCTCGGGCAGATCGTCAAAGGCAAACTCGCTCATGATGTAGGCAAAGGAGCCGCGGTAGAACCCACCGGGCATGACAAAGACATTCTGCGCCACCTCGGTGAGCTTAAAGCCCTTGCGCGCCTCGAACGGCATGACAACGCCATCGGCGGCATTCGAGGCCAGCGTTTCATAGACCTTCGGCGCCGGCACCTGGATGCCCGTGGCCTCCAGCGCCGCACCGATATCCGAACCCACCCCGCCAGGGACGCGCAGCTTCAGCCCGGCCACCGCATTCAGCCCCTCAATCGGCGAGGAGGTGTGGAGCTGGGCCGGCCCATGGGTGAAGAGGGCGATGACCTTCACCCCGCGATGCTCATCGGCCGCCTTCAGATGCGCCTCATAGACGCGCCAATAGGCGACTGAGGCCGCCTCAGCCGTGCCCTGATACCCGGGCAGCTCGATCAGCTTGGTGGTCACAAACCGGCCCGGCTGATAGCCGTGGAAAATGACCGACAGATCGGCCGCGCCGTCCATGACCATGTCCATCTGCGCGGGTGGCGGGGCGAGGCCCAGCTTGATCTCGGCGGTCACGCGGCCATCCGTTGCCTCTTCGACCATCTCGACGAATTTCGGCCACATCTTGGCGTTGAGCCCATGGGTGGGCGGCGCCCAGCTGGAGATGGTCAAGGTGTAATCGGCCGCCTGCGCCGCCACCCCGACCAAAGCCACCGCAGCGCCGGCCATCAGGCGTTTCATTGCGTTCATGCAAGTCATCAGATCCTCCCCGAAAATCGCGCGTTCTTGTTGTGCCGCGGCAGGAATGCCGTCAGCAATCGGCAACATAATTGACCAACCGTTCGGTTTATGCAATCGTTTTGTCGAAACAAAAATAGGGGGGCATCACGTGGCCGACACGATTGTTGCGCAGACGCATGATGGCTGGGTCGAGATCACGCTCAACCGTCCGGATCGGCTGAACGCCTTCACCGAAGAGATGCATGGCGCGCTGCGCGAAGCACTGGTCGATGCACGAGAGAACGGCGCGCGCGCGGTTCTGTTGACCGGCGCTGGGCGCGGCTTTTGCGCCGGTCAGGATCTGGGCGCACGGGATCCCGCGGCGCAGGACGGCCCGCTCGATCTGGGGGCGACGCTGACCACGCTTTACAACCCGCTGATCATGGCGATCCGCGCGTTTCCGGCACCGGTCATCTGCGCGGTCAACGGCGTGGCGGCCGGCGCGGGCGCGAATGTGGCGCTGGCCTGCGACATCGTTATGGCCGCGCAAAGCGCCAAGTTCATCCAGGCCTTTGCCAAGCTCGGGCTGGTGCCCGATGCCGGGGGCACCTGGTCGCTCCTGCGCCATTTGGGCCCGGCCCGGGCGCGTGCGCTGGCCCTGACGGCCGAGCCCCTGGCGGCACAGAGAGCGGCCGATTGGGGGCTGATCTGGAAATGCCTGCCGGATGCCGCGCTGATGGAGGAGGCGCGCAGCCTTGCCGCCAGACTGGCCGCTGGACCCACCTTTGGCCTGGCCCAGATCAAACGCGCGCTCGATGCGGCGGCAGTGAATGATCTGCCCACCCAGCTTGCGCTGGAGGCCGAGCTGCAGCGCGCTTGCGGTCACGCGTCCGATTATGCCGAAGGGGTCAGCGCCTTTCTTGAAAAGCGTTCGGCGGTCTTTTCCGGGCAGGCGCCCGACCCGGCCACATGACGCCCGAGGAACGCGCCGAACGCGCTGCCGCCGCGATGTGGGCGCGCGACGATGCCTCCAAATGGATGGGCATGTCGCTCGAAGAGATCGGCCCCGGGCATGCGGTCACCGCGCTGACCGTTGAACGGCGTCACACCAATGGCCATGACATCTGCCATGGCGGGGTCATCTTCGCGCTCGCCGACAGCGCCTTTGCCTTTGCCTGCAACAGCCACAACCAGCTCGCCGTCGCCCAGCACAACAGCATCAGCTTTCTCAGCCCCGGCCATCTGGGCGACCGCCTGACCGCCACGGCCCGCGAAACCAGCGTTTCGGGCCGCACCGGCATCTATGACGTCACCGTCACCAATGGCGCGGGCGAGACCGTGGCGGTGTTCCGCGGGGCCTCGCGCAGCATCACGGGCCAGCATTTCCAAGAGCCCGAGGAGGACGCATGAAGGATCTCACACCCGACCGGGCCAGCCTCGACCCCATCGAGATCGCCTCCCGCGACGAAATCTCGGCATTGCAGTTGGACAGGCTGCGTTGGACGCTGCGCCACGCCCATGACAACGTGCCGGCCTATCGCGAGAAAATCGCGGCCGCCGGCGTGCATCACGACGATCTGACGGATCTGGCGAAATTCCCCTTCACCGAAAAGGCCGATCTGCGCGAAAGCTACCCCTTCGGCATGTTCGCGGTGCCGCGCGATCGGATCCTGCGCATCCACGCCTCATCCGGGACCACCGGCAAGCCCACCGTGGTCGGCTACACGGCCAGCGACATCGACACTTGGGCGACGCTGGTGGCCCGGTCGATGCGGGCCTCTGGCACGCGGCCCGGCGATATGGTCCACATCGCCTATGGCTACGGGCTGTTCACCGGCGGGTTGGGCGCGCATTACGGGGCCGAAAAGCTTGGCTGCACGGTCGTTCCCGTCTCGGGCGGGATGACGCCGCGCCAGGTCACCCTGATCCGGGATTTCCAGCCCAGCACGATCATGGTCACGCCCTCCTACATGCTCAACATTCTGGAGGTGTTCCGGCGCGAGGGGCTCGATCCGCGCGACACCGCGCTGGAGGTGGGGATTTTCGGGGCCGAGCCTTGGACCAACGCCATGCGCGCCGAGGTCGAAGCGGCCTTTGACATGCATGCGGTCGATATCTACGGCCTTTCGGAGGTGATGGGCCCGGGTGTGGCCAATGAATGCGTCGAGACCAAGGACGGGCTGCATATCTGGGAGGATCATTTCTACCCCGAGATCATCGACCCCCAAACCGGTGAGCCGGTCGCAGAGGGCGAAATTGGCGAGTTGGTCTTCACCACCTTGACCAAGGAAGCGCTGCCGATGATCCGCTACCGGACGCGCGACCTCACCCGGCTTTTGCCCGGCACGGCACGTTCGATGCGGCGGATGGAGAAGATCACCGGGCGATCCGACGACATGATCATCCTGCGCGGGGTCAACCTCTTTCCCACCCAGATCGAGGAGATCCTGCTCGCCATCCCGGAACTGGCGCCGCATTTCCAGCTCGAACTGACCCGCGACGGGCGCTTGGATGCGATGCGGGTGCATTGCGAGATCCAGCCCCAGGCGGCCGATGCGCGCGAGATCGCTGCAACCCAGCTTGCCCAGCGCATCAAGGACGTGATCGGCGTCTCGGCCGAGATTGTCCTGGCCGACCCGGGCGGGGTCGAACGCTCCGAAGGCAAGGCCCGGCGCGTGATCGACAACCGCCCCAAGGAGTGAGACCATGAGCGAGCCTTGGGAATGGACCCTGAACGAGGCCATGGGCGCATTGCGCGATGGCCAGATTTCCGCAACCGGCTATGCCGAGGCCCTGCTCGACCGGGCCGAGGCGCATGCCGATCTGGGGGCCTATATCACGCTTGACCGCACGGCGACGTTGGCCGCGGCAGGCGTGGCACAGGGCCCGCTGGCCGGCGCGGGCCTCGCCATCAAGGACAATATCGATACGGCCGACATGCCGACCTCGGCCGGCACCCCAGCTTTGGCCGGGCGGCGCACCGGCGATGCGGCGGTGATGGCCAAGCTGCGCGCGGCCGGCGGCATTCCGCTGGGCAAGGCCAACATGCATGAGCTGGCCTTCGGCATCACCTCCAACAATGCCCATTTCGGCCCGGCCCGAAACCCGTGGGACAAAGCGCTGATCCCGGGCGGCTCCTCGGGCGGGGTGGCGGTGGCGGTCGCCGCGGGCCTGGCCCCGGCCGGCATCGGCACCGATACGGGGGGCTCCTGCCGCATCCCAGCCGCGCTTTGCGGCGTGGTCGGCTTTCGCCCCACCACCCATCGCTGGAGCCAGGCCGGCGTGGTGCCGATCAGCGCCACCCGCGACACCCCGGGGCCTTTGGCGCGCAGCGTCGCCGATTGCCGGATCCTCGATGCAATCTGTGCCGACAAACCGGCCAAGCCCGCCACCGAGCGCCCGAGTGGCGCGCGCATCGGCGTGCCACGGGCCTATTTCTATGACGGGCTGCAGCCCGAGATCGCCGCGGGCATGGAGACCGCGCTGCGCGTTCTGGAGGCCAGCGGCGCCGCGCTCTTTGAGGTCGACACGCCCGATCTGGCATCGCTGGTTCAGGAGAGCGGTTTTCCCATCGCCCTTTACGAGGCGCTGCGCGAGCTTTCAGCCTATCTCTACCTCTCCGGCAGCCGGATGAGCGTCCTCGATCTGGTCGATCAGATCGCAGGAGAGGGCGAGAAAGGCCTTCTTGCCGCACAGCTCGATCCTGAAACCGCCATGCCTGCAGCGGCCTATCAGGCCGCCATGGCCATCCATCGCCCGCAGCTGCAGATGGCGCTTGCGCAGGCACTGGAGGGGGTCGATGCGCTGGTCCTGCCCACCGTCCCGCTCACCGCACGCCCCATCGGGCAGGAGGAGACGGTCGAGCTCAACGGCCAGCAGGTGCCGACCTTCCCCACCTATATCCGCAATTGCGACCCCACGGCGATTGCTGGTCTGCCCTGCTTGTCTGTGCCGGGCGGGCTGGCCGGCGGGCTGCCCTTCGGTGTGGAATTCGTCGGGCGCGCAGGCATGGATGGCAGCCTGCTTGCGCTGGGCGAGAGGTTCGAGCATGCGCGCGGGCCAATGCTCCGCCCGCCGCTCTGAGCCCATGGCACGCAGCATCGCCCGCGACCACGACGCCAAGCGCGGCCAGATCCTGGCCACCGCCGCGCGCGTCTTTGCCGAAACCGGGTATGACCGCACATCGATGAGCCAGCTTGCCGAGGCCTGCGGCATCTCAAAGGCCAACATCTATCACTATTATCCCGGCAAGGACGCGCTGCTCTTTGACATTCTCGACAGCTATCTGAGCGATCTGCGCGACCGGGTGGCCGAGATCAGCGGCGCCGGCATGAGCCCAGAGGCGCATTTGCGCGCCGTGATCCTTGAGGTGCTGATGGCCTATCAGGGCGCTGATGACGAGCACCGGGTGCAGATCGGCGCCATGGCCGCCCTGCCGGCCGAGCGTCAGGCGGTGCTGCGCAGCTATCAGCGCGATCTGGTCGCCCAGCTGGCCGACGTGCTGCGCCAGGCCGCGCCCGACATTTTTGCCAGCGACAAGCGCCGGCTGCATGCCGCGACCATGTCTGTCTTTGGCATGCTCAATTGGTTTTACATGTGGAACCGCGAGGAAGGAGAGGCCGCGCGGCGCGACTATGCCGATCTGGTCGCCCGCCTGGTGCTGCGCGGCCTGCCGGGCCTGAACGGCTGACGCCCGAGCGCGCCCATCGCCCTTCTTCTTGGCAAAAATACTCCCCCGCGGAGCGGGCCCCGGCCGCCCAGAGCCGTAATCCCGCCTGTGATCGCACGCACTGCCAAGCCAGCGCCAACCGCCACACGGTGCGCGTCTCTGCCCCGTCAGGCCCGAAACCCGGCCATCCAGTCCGCCATCGCCTGTCTGGCTATGGTCAATGATCGCGCCACTGCAGGCAGGGCTGAGGTCTCATCGACCCAGCTTAGGACCGGTTGGGGCACAAGCAAAGGGCGGCCGAGATCGTCGGCCATCATGCGCGCCATCTGCAGCGTGACGGGATATCCCAGGCTGCCCGCCCGGCCCGGCTCTGCGCCCTCGGCCATGGCCGGTGCATCAGCCAGACCCTCCAAAATGCCGCTCAGCCGCTCCAGTGCCGCCTCGATCCCTGCGGCGCCGTCTTCGACCGCAGCCGCCGATGCCGCTCCGCCGGCCTTGATGAGCGGAAAGAGCGCGCGCGCCGCAGCCTCAAACCGGGTGTCGTGATACCCCATCAGCAGACGTGCCCCCGCCCGCCCGCCCGGGCGCTGGGGCATCAGCGGCATGCCCGGAAAGCTCTCATCGAGATACTCGATGATCGCGTTCGAATCGCTCAGCCGGACCTCGCCATGCACCAGGCCCGGCACCGAGCCTGCCGGAATGATGGCACGGTAGTTCGCTGAGCCGTATCCCTCCGGCGGGGGCAGCTCGTCATAGGCGACCCCCTTCAGATCCAACGCGATGCGCACCTTGGCCACAAAGGCCGAAACGGCGATGCCATAGAGCGTCACCTTGTCCATTCCGTCTCCTCCGCCGCGCCTGACCACTGGACAAAACCGCCTTGGCCCGCCACATCACCCCCAACCAAATGAGGGAGAGAGTGAGATGCTTCGCCGGATCCGCTGGGCCGTCCAGATCGTTCTTTTGCTGATCGTCGCGGCCATTCTCTACATCTACCTGCCGCAAAACGACATCGTTCGGGTCACCGGCACCCAGGTCGTGCGCGAGACGCGGGACGCAAACACCACCCCGCCCCAGGTCATCGATGTGCGCCAGATCCAGACCCGGACGCCGGACAATCAAAGCATCGTCTATCGCAACGAAGACACCGGGATGGGCTTTCCCTTCTACTTCAAATACTCCACCGACACGCTGCAGGCCGATGCCCAGGCGCTGATCTCTGACGAGGCCTCTCCTCGCTGGGTGGTGGTCACGCATTACGGGCTGCGTTCGGAGCTGATGTCGATGTTTCCGAACGCCATCTCGATCCGCGAGGCTGAGGGCCCCGACGAGACCATCATCCCCTGGTTCAACATCGTCTTTATCGTGGTGTTGATCGGGCTGGTTCTGTTCATTCGGCGCTGGTTTGTTCGCCGATTTACGCGGGCGGCCTGACCTTCGTTGCGGCCTGACCCTCGTTCAGGCCCTCCCGCCGGCCCGGTTGGCAGATCGGGTCGCCAGGCAATCCCGGCACCGCCTTAGATCAGCCCGTCATAGGCTCGGCGCGGGATCGTCACGGCGACCAGCGACGGGCCGCGCGTGGCAAAGGCGGTTTCAAGCGCCGCACGCAGCCCTACATCGTCGCCCACGGTGTTGGCGGCAATGCCCATTGCCTGTGCCACCGCGGCATAATCCGTCGCCCCAAAATCGACCCCGGCCGATTGCTTGCCCTCGCGCCGTTGCTTGAGCTCGATCAGCGCCAGTGAGGCGTCGACCAGAACCACCACGGTGACCGGCAGGGCGAGATCGCGCAGGGTCGCCAGCTCTCCCAGCACCATGTCGAGACAGCCATCGCCCATCACCGCCATGGCCCGCCCCCCCGAGGCCAGCGCATGGCCCGAGGCCAGGGGCAAAGCGCAGCCCATGGTGCAGAGCCCCGTCGATTGCAGAAGGCTGCGCGGTCGTGGGCAATGCCAGATCTGGCTGAGCAGGATGCGATGGGCGCCGGAATCAACCGTCACCGTGACCTCGGGCGCGGTGAGCGCATCCATCGTGGCGATGGCCCGCGCCGGTCCCCATACGGGGCCCGGGTCAAACGCCTCCTCCAGCGCCGCACGGGTCCTGCCCGGGGCGCCATCGGGCCAAAGCGCGCGCGGCTCGGCCCCATCGACCAGCGCCGCGAGCCCAGGGCCGATGCCGCCCACCCAGGACAGCCGGGCCTGATGCATGTATTGGCTGTTGGCGTTTGCCACGAACTCGATACAGCGCTGCGGCGCCCAGGGGTCCTGCCAGCCCGTCCGCATCTCGATTGGGTCATAGCCGGCCGAGATCACCAGATCCGCAGAGGCCAAGAGCGGCAGCACGAGCGCATCGGATTTGGGTGACAAGCCATGGCCCAGCAGGCTCAGCGGATCGCGCTCGGGCAAAACGCCCTTGGCCTTATAGCTGGTGATGACCGGGATCCCGAACCGCGCGACCACATCGCGCAACGTCTCGACCGCGCCCGGCTCATTGACCAAATCGAGGCCGGCCATGATGACCGGGCGCGTTGCGGTGCGAAACATCGCCCGCGCCGCCTCCAGATCCGGCCCCGGAGCGGGACCCACCGGCGACAGCACCGCGCGTTCCGCCGCCTTGGGCGCGGCATGGGCGGTTGCGGCCACAGCGACCGGCAGATCGATATGCACAGCGCCCGGCTGCGGGTCGAGCGCCAGGCGCACCGCCTTGTCGATCATCACGTCGCAGGCACCGGGGCGCGCTTCAAAGCTCGCCTTGACCAGCGGGCGCAGCACGGCCCGGTGATCGAACACCTGATGGGTGTAGGAGAGCGCCTCGGCCTCGGGCACCGAGCCCGAGAGCACGATCAGCGGCACCCGATCCTGCTGGGCATTCGCGGTTACGTTGACGCAATTGGCAAGGCCGGGACCGACCGTTGCGACCAGAACGCCCGGCGCGCCAGTGGCCTGCCACGCGCCTTCGGCCATGAACCCGGCGGCGTTCTCATGCCGGGCCAGCACGAAGCGGATGCCGGCCCGCTCCAACGCGTCGATCAGCGTCAACACCTCGCCGCCCGGCACGCCGAAAGCATGGCGCACGCCGGCACGGTAAAGCCGGCGGGCAATGATGTCGGCTGCATTGAGCGGGTGTGCGGGCTCGGATGGCGGCATTGTCGGGCTCCTGCAGGCTGGCCGTTCAGATATGCCGCGGCGCCGGGGCTGCCAAGTCACAGCTGCGGGACCGCTCAGCCGATCTCCACCGCAATGACCGAGACATTGTCCTCGCCCCCGGAGGACAGGGCAAACTCGATCAGCGTCTCGGCGACCGCGTCCAGCGCCGGACCGGTCATGAACCCGGTCAGCCGTGCTTCGCCTGCATAGCGCGAGAGACCGTCCGAACAGAGGAGAAACCGGTCGCCGGCCCGGATCTCGCCGCGGATCTTGTCGATTTCAAGCGCCTCGCCGACGCCGACGGCCCGTGTGATGACATTCGCGCGCGGATGATGCTCGGCCTCCTCGGGTCGGATCTTGCCGGCGCGCACCATCTCGGCGACGAGCGAGTGATCCTCGGTCAGCTGGTCGGTCTGGCCGTCGCGCAAAAGGTAAAGCCGGCTGTCGCCGACCCACAAGCAGGCAAAATGCGCCTCGGTCAGGATCAGCGCGACAACGGTGGTGCCCATCGTGGTGCCGCGGCGATCGGCCTCCTGCGAAATCTCGGCATGGGCATCTTGAATGGCGGTGCGCATGGCGCGCAGCTGCTCGCCGGCCTCCAAGGTCGGTGGGATCGCGGCGATCCGTGAGATCACCGTCTGGCTTGCGAACTCGCCGCCTTCATGCCCGCCCATCCCATCGGCCAGCACAAAGACCCGCGCATCGGGCAAGGGCAGCACGCTGTCTTCGTTGCGCGGCCGCACATTGCCCGGATGGGTGCGCGCGGCATAGCGGATTGGCCGTGCCGTCATGCGGGCCGCCCGGCAGCCAGCGCATGACCCGCCGGGGCCAGCATCGAGGAAAACGCCGCCCCGTCGGGAAGCCCGGCATGGGCCCGTGGCGGCCCGGCCTCGGCGCAGCACCAGAGCGTTCCGGTCAGACCTGCACCCGCGGCACCCTCGGGCGGGCGCAGGGCGGCGCGCGCCGCCTCGAACGCGGCCGGCCCGTAGCTCGCATCAAGCGTGTCGAGCGCGGCCTCCGCCCATGCCAGCAGGACGGTGTCGTCACCAAGTGCTCCGGCTGCCCTGTCCGCGGCAGCCGCGGTCACCAGCGTGAGCGGAAAAAGTCGCCCGACCCGATCCTGGCTGGGCATCAAACTGCCCAGGCATGCCGCGGGCCCGGCCACCCCGGGGGCCAGCGCAAAACGCCAGATCGGGGCGCTTGCATAGGCCTCCTCCCAGCTCGCACCAAGCTGGGCACGGCTCTCGCTCATGACGCTTGCAAGCCAGGGATCCCAGATCTCGGCAAAGCCGGGAGGCAGGTCGCGGCGCAGAAAATCACCGAGCCCCGCGATCTTTCCAAACACACCAATACGCCCAGGCATGCGGACCGACCCCCTCATCTAAAGCGCAGGCAGGCAGCGGAACCGGCTCAGCTCCGGCAGGTTGAAGGGGTTGAACGCAGCCCCGGCCTTGACCTGGAACATCACCCGCCTGCCCCCGATCGAGAACCGCACTTTGAATTCATCCGTGGCCTGGGTGCTGTGCCGCCGCCCCTTCTGAAACAGCCGGAAAATCGCCCACCGGCCCTGCGCATCAAGAATGTTACTGGTGCCGGGTGTTTCGGGCAAAAGCGTGACCGAGGTTCGACCGCCGGCCCGCCCGGGCCAAGTCATCGGGATCGGCGATGCGTTCGGGCCATGGCTGTAGGTCAGATCCTGCCCTTCGAGCAGCAGGATCACGCGGGTTGCCTGGGGATCGAGCGAATCGACCTCGATATCGAAGGTGACCGACGGCATGCCGGGGGCCAGGAAAAACGCATCGCGGATCTTGGCGGCGGCCTGGAACATCTCCAGCACCTCCTGGGGCATGCCCAGATCCTTGCCCGGCGCGCTCACCCAGACCCATTGCTGCGGGTTCGATTGGTCGACATATCCCAAAAGGTTCTCGTTGAAGAATTTGTCGATCTCGCCATCGATGCCGAACAGCCGGGCGAAATCGGCCAGATTGGCGTCGTTGCGCGAATTGGGATCGAGCGGGTACCGCCCCTCGACCCGACGGCAGACCGGCAGCGCCCGCGACTGCCAAAGCTGGCTGATCCGGTCGCGCACCCCGCCCGACAGCACCGCAATGCTGTCCAGCGCCACTTGCTGGGTCCAGCGCTGCAAAGGGTTGGGCAGCCGGCCGGTTGCCTCCAACAGCTGTTCGGGCGTGCCGCGACGCTGGGCGGAAATGTTGAGTTGGTTTGAGCCCAAGGAGAGGCCGTTGAGCTCCTGATAGACATCGTTGATGCGTTTGAGGACCGTCGACAGACGGCTCGGCTGGCCGTCGATTTCGCGCGTGAGCTCATGCAGCCACAGGAAATCCTCCTGCACCCGCTGGCCGGGATGCGCGTCATCATTGGTCACTTCAACGCCCGGCGCGGCGCGTCGGATCAGGTTGAAGAAGGTCTGCTGACGCGCGGTGAGGTTCAAAAGCGCTTCCTCCACCGCAAATTCCGCACTGTCTGATGCGGCGGTTTCGGGATCGAAGGGCGCGCGCTTTTCGGCGAGCTTTGTCTCCTCCGACACGCTTTTGAGGATGTTTGCGATCGGTGAGTTGGAGCCCGACAGGATGCTGGTCACCTCGACCGCGCGGGTCAGATCATTGATCGGCACGATCTCCAGCTCGCCCAGCACCCGCTCCCAGGTGCGGGTGTACTCCTCCAGATAGAGGTTGAGCACATCGCGCGCGACGATGGGCAGATTCTCCGGCCGGATCTCATCGCCAACCGCATCGCCCAGGATCCAGCTTTCGCGCTGAATGCGGGCCGAAACCTCGCCCGCCTCGGGCAGAAAGACCGACTGGAACCCGGCATAGGTGAAGATGCCGTCCACCCCGCCGCTGATCAGCTCGGGCGGACGGCGCGACAGCACATAGGTGGTGTTCGGTCCGCCCGCGGTGATGATCCGCCAATCGGCAAGCTCCTGCGCTGCGGGGCTGGAGATGATCGAGCGGTAGACCCGGAGCGCGACCGGGGTCTGGGCCAAGATCGCCTGCACCTCGGCGACCAGATCGCCATCGAGCGCCACTTCCTTCATCGGCTGGTTGATCATCGTCTCGAAATGCCCGGTCAGCGCCAGCCGCCGATCCTCGGCATCAAACCCCGGATAGACCGAATTGGAGACGGCCTCGAACCATTCGGTGAGGAATTCACGGTCCATCGGCCCCTTCGAACCCAGCATCAGATAGGCCTTGAGCAGGATGAACAGCTGGTCCGGATCGCCGCGTGTTTCGTTCATCTGGCGCTCGAGCCGCACCAGGATCCGCGGCAGGAGAAGCTGGCCCAGGGCGGTGCGGTAGGTCTGGGCGGCCTCGGTGCCGATGCGATCGCCCTGGTAAAGCCCCCAGGTCAGCTCGACCGGCGGGTCGGGGTCTTCCTGCGCAGGGTTTCCGGGCATCTCCCGCAAGATGGTCAGCGGGCCGACCACGCCATCGAGATTTTCGTCCGATACCGGGTTGAGCGACATCGCCGGATTGGCATCGATCTCGGCCAGCACGGTTTGGTAGCCGTCGATTTCGGCCCGTGCCTCAGCAACCAGCGCCCGATTGCCGATATAGCTCACCGTCCAAAGCGCGCCGACCCCGATCAGCACCGCCATCGCCGCGGCGATGCCGCCGCGCACCACCCAGCGATAGCGCCGTTCGACCTTGTCATCGGCCGAGACCAGCCCCGCCTCGCGGAAGATCACACCGGTGAGCAGGTTCTGGATGAAATAGCTGCGCGCCTGACCCTGGCCCGATCCGATGGCCTGGCGCCCGATGCCGAAATTGCGCGCCATGCTCATCATCAGCCGGTCGATGGGCGTGCCCTCCTGCGTGCCGGAGGCAAAATACACCCCGCGCAGGAGCTGCCGTTCTTCAAACCGGTTGTCCTGAAACACCTCGCCCAGGAAATCGCGCGCGACCTCACGCAGCGAGGCGACCTGTTGGGGAAAAGCCTGGATCAGGCTACGCCGCTCGGTATTGGTTTCAGACTGAATCCGCTCCAGCGACTGGTCGTTGAGCCGGTCGAGCAGCGCCTGAAACTCGCCGTCAAATCCCTCGATCGCGCTGCCCGTGGGCTGGCTGCCGCGCGGCGGAAGCGGCAGGGTAAAGCCCCAGACCTGGGCGCGCCCCTCGCGGCCCAAAGGCTCAAAGAACTCCTCGAACCCGGCAATCAGATCGGCCTTGGTGAGCAGCACATAAACCGGAAACCGCACGCCCAGCCGGGTGCGCAGCTCGGCCAGCCGCTTGCGGATCGCACCGGCATGGGCCCGGCGCGTGGCCTCATCCTCAAGCGATATGTCCGAGAGCGAAATCGCCACGATCGCGCCATTGATCGGCTGGCGCTTGCGGTATTTCTTCAGCAGGTCGAGAAAGCCCGACCAGGCGCGGCTGTCGGCGCTCTCGTCGCTGTCTTGGGTCGTGTAGCGGCCGGCCGTGTCGATCAGCACCGCCTCATTGGTAAACCACCAGTCGCAATTGCGCGTGCCGCCCACGCCGCCCACCGCGGTCAGCCCCATCCGGTCGGCCAACGGAAATTGCAGCCCCGATTTCTTGATCGCGGTGGTCTTTCCGGCCCCTGGCGGGCCGATGATAATGTACCAGGGCAGCTGATAGAGATGCCGCCGCCCGAACCGCCCGCCCAGACGCGAGCGGCGCAGCAGGGTCAGCGCCTCGCGCATGCGGCCACGCAGCTCGCCCAGTTCGGCCTGGGCTGCGGCATCGGACGGATCGATCTCCGGCCCGCGCGCGATGTCTTCGGTCATCCGCGCCTCGCGCGCGCGGCGGCGCAAAAGCACGATCAGGATGACGATGATGGCGAGCAGAAAGAGCCCGGCAATGGTGAGCACGCGCGCCAGCACGCCTTCCAGCGGGTAGACACCCGCCGCGCCCATCACCGGGCCCAGAAACCAGACCGAGGCCGCGATGATTGCGGTGAAGAAAAGGATCAGGAACGGGGTGGAGGTCAGAAAGGCCCAGATCTTCTTCATCGGCTCAATCCGTCTTTTGCAGGACCACTTCGATCCTGCGGTTGAGGGCCTTGTTGGCCGAGCTGGAGTTTTCGACAAGCGGCTCGGCCTCGCCCCGTCCTTCGGAGGTCAACCTGTCGCTCGCCGATATGCGGCTGGCCATGCGCTCCATCACCGCCTCAGCCCGCTTGAGCGAGAGCACCACGTTGGAGTTCTGGAACCGCGCCGAGCGCAGCCGGTCGCTGTCGGAATGCCCGACCACCAGCACCGGGCCGGGCTCTTCGTTCAGCGCATCCGAGATCCGGTCGATGATCGAGTTGAATTCAGGCTTCAACCGGTCCGAGGCGGAGGGGAACATCGCCCCGCCGGGCACCCGTATAGTGATGGCATTGACCCCGTCGAGCACCGCAACCTCGCCCGCCTCGATCTCCGGCGCCAGGAACCCGCGGATGCGCTCGATCTGCGGCACGACATCGGGTTCGGGCGGCGGCGGCGCGAGCGGCACCACATCGGGCACCGGTTCAGCGGTCTCAGCGCGGGGCGCACGCTCAATCTGGATTACCGCATCGGCGCGCAATGCAGCGATTTGGCCGCCCAGCCGCTCGGTGTCGCCGCCCAGAAGCCAGCTGAGCAGGAACCACGAGAGGCTCAGCACCCCGATGGTGACCCCGATGATCGTCCAAAGCGGCATCCAAGCCGAAATCGGCCGATGTGGCAGATCGACCCCCTTCCAGCGCAGCGCAAGATCGGTCTCCAGCGGTCCGCGATGGCGCCGGATCAGCCGCGAAAGGCCTTCGCGGATCGACAGATGCTTCTCCAAGCCGCGCTCTTCGATGCGCAACCGCCCCTCGAATCCCAGCGAGAGGCAGACATAGATGAACTCCAAAAGCTCGCGGTTGTTGGCAGGCTCCTCCTCCAGCCGCGAGAGAAGGTCAAAAAAGCGGTCGCCGCCGACGGTTTCCTTGTGGAAGGTGCCCACCATCGAGCTGCGCGTCCAGTTCGAGCGGCCGCCCCAGGGGGTATTGAGCACAACATCATCGATCGTGGCACAGATCGCATAGCGCGCAACTTGCAGATCGCGCCGCTGTACGCCGGCCTGCATGGCACGGTTCTCAAAGCCCTGGATCTCGCGCACCACATTCTCGCGCAGCGCATCGGCATCGGGATGTTGCGCGCGGTTCCGGATCCGCCCGATCAGCGCAAAAAGCGGGGCAGCGGCGGCGTTGAGCGGGTTGAGGCCCGTCGCTCCGCTCGACAGCTCCGCCGCAGTCGCGCCGGGCGCCGGGCGCGGCGGCGGGGCTGCGGCCGGGGAAGGCGGCGGCGCGGGGCCGGCCATGGGATCGGCCGCGGGTTGCGGCGGGCGGCGTCCCCCGGGATTGATATGGACGACCGTGCGCTCCGTGTCGGACGGCTCGGCAAATGGATCGTCGCGGCTCATGGCCCGGCTCCTTGTCCCGCGCGGCGCCGGATCGGCGGCACGGATCAGACCGGGCGATCCTTAGCTGTCGCGGATCGCCCAGAGTTCCATCGAGATGCCCGGAAACTCGCCTGTCACAAAGACGGCAAGCCCGCCCGAGCTGGTCATCTGTTTCCAGTACTGGCTTTCTCGGTCGAGTTCGAAATAGACCAGACCGGCATGATAGGGGATCTGGCGGGGCGCCACCGGCAGCGGACGCACCCCGATCCCGGGCAGGGCCGAGTTGACGAGCTGGCGAATGCTCTCCACCGGCCCCAGCTTGGCCTGGTTGGGAAAATGCCGGCGCACCGCCTCGGGCGGCACATCGGCACTGACCGCAATCACGAAGGTCGCCCCGGTCAGCAACCTCCGGTCGGCGATCATCGCGACATGCACGCCGTATTTGCGCGGCTCCAGCGGAATGCCCAGCGCGGTTTGTTCCAGCACCGTGGACAGATACAGGCGCAGATGCCGCATGATCGGCTGGAAGGTCGCGGCCAGATC
>JBCDDO010000002.1:0-19310 GCA_039180245.1 Pseudomonadota bacterium
CGGTGATGAAAGATGTCGGCAAAGGCGATCATTGCCGATCCATCTGACCGAATATGCGCCCGGTCGCGCGCATATTCGGTCAGATGGATCGGCAATGGCCCCATCGGGCCGAAAAGACCGAAAAAGAGGTTGCGCAGCCGCGCCGGCCCGCCCCCGCGGGCCGAGAGCGGCGCGTCGGGCGCGTAATCCGGCGCGTCGGGCACGTCATCCGGCGCGGCGGGCGCGCCGTCGAGCGCCTCGGGCTCCGGCTCATCTGCTCGGTCGGAGGGAACCGCTCCGCCCGGCTCGAACGCACTGATGGTCACCGGCGGAAAGGCAAGCTCCACCTGCTGGCCAATGCGCACAGCATCCTGCGCGGGCCGACGCGACCGGCCCAGGCGCGGACGGTCCATATGGGCCGCCTCGACGATCCTGAGCGCCTGGAAGAGATGGAAGGCCCTGGGATTGGCGGCCAACGCATCGAGATGCGTCAGATCACCTGCCTCAGGCCGCTTGTCGCGGGCCATCGTGCGATCTCTCCCCTGTCGTGAGAGTGGATGACGGTTTCGGTGAAGCTGTTGAGCGTGACGTAGCGGGCAAAGAAGCTGCGCAGGACCGAGCCCAGAAGGTAAACGCTCGACCCCTCATAATAGCTCTCGTCAAAGCCGACCTGCAGCTCCAACCCGCGCACGGCGGTTGAGAGCACCTGATCGGCCATCCGGCGCACCACCGGTCGGGTGGCGACCGACACAATCCCTTCGATCTGCTTGGCCATCGCCTGATCGCCCGGGGTGCGGTAGAGCCCCAAAAGCTCGCGCATGGCAGCGGCGGGATCGCCGGCGCCGGTTTCGGCGATCGACAGATAGTTCAGCGACAGATGGCTGATCAGCCGCCAGCCTGAATCGCCCGTGGTCACCAGGCTGGGCCGCGGACGCGTCGGCCCGGCAACCGCCCGCACCGACGAGACCGGCGCCCCGTCCGGCAGTTCGAAATCCGTCTGCCCGCCGCCAAGCGGCATCACCAGCGGCAGGTCGCGGTTGGTCACCAACGCGCTGACCGAGAGCTGATCGAGCGCGCCCTTAAAGGGGGCCTGCGTTCGGTCGACCAGGCTGACGAACACATCCGAGCCCAGATAATTCGTGCGGGTTCCGCGCAGGCGCTGACGTTCCGAGCGTTGCCGCATCCGCCGGCGCATGGCGAAATAGGCCTCATGGCTTTCGCCGGCGGGGGTGAAGTCATCCGCGCTGTAGAACGGCTTGAAAACGGTGTCGTCATCCTCTTCGCTCGACACGCCGACAACCCGGGTCAGGCTGTGGATCTCGAAATCGAAGGTCGCGGTCCGGTCGGCGAAAATCTCGTACTCCGTCCGCTTGCCGTCGACATGGACCCGGTCGCAGCGCTTGGCAAAAAGGTTGATGGCTGGGACCGCAAAAAGCGAGAAGCTTGCCGGAGACAGCGTCGCGCGCAGCTCCGGCACGCTTTGGCCCAGCAGGATATAGAGGTCGACCTCCTCCTGCTCGGCCTTGCCGATCAGCGGGCGCAACCCGGACAGACGCGCAAAGAAGAAGCGCTGCGGCAGGGCGAAGTATTCCTGGATCAGACGATAGCCGTCAAAGCTCTGCGCCGGGCGCGGCAGCAGCGCATCCGCCGGCGCCAGACCGACCGGGCTGATCGCCATGCCGGCGGCATGGGCCACCCAGTCGCGGCGCCGGTCGGTCGATTTCATCGCCACGCCGACACCGCTGTTCAGGACCGATTCATGCAACAGCCAGGGCTCGCTGTCTGTGCCGGCAAAATACAGGGTCAGCGCGTCGAGCGGCAGCGTCCCCATCGGCTTGCTGTCGGTGCGACGCAGCCGCAGGCGGATCGCGGCGCGGGCGGTCTTGGCGCCGTCGAGCCCGCGCGACACCAGTTCGGACCGCCCATCGACATACTCGGTCTCGGCAATCTCGAGCGGCCACAGGGTCATATCATGCGCGGTTCGAAAATCGCAGGAGGTTTGGTCATCCTCGCGCAGCGGGCTGCGTAAGATCGTGCCCCGATCCAGCACAAACCCCGCATCGAGCCCGCCCTGGCTGGGATCCGGATCGAACCGTGCGACCATCATCGAGGGGACCGGCGCGAGGTAGTGTGGGTAGACAATCTCCAACAGATGCTGCGTGAAGACCGGATATTGCAGGTCGAGTTCAAGCTGCACGCGCGCGGCAAGAAAGGCGAACCCTTCGAGCATCCGCTCAACATAAGGGTCGAGCACCTCCAGATCTTCGATCCCGAGCCGGCTGGCGATCTTGGGATAGGCCTCGGCAAATTCCCGGCCCATCTCGCGCATGAAGCCAAGCTCCTGCTCGTAGAATCGGAGAAGACGTGTGTCCATGCCTCAGCCCGTCTGCTCGACGCGAATGTCGCCCGACGCCACGTCGAGCTCGGTGCGCATATAGATCTCCAGCGGCAGCGGCTGGCCCCAAATCTCGGCCCGAATGTCAAAGCCCAGCACCGCGCGCTGCTCGGTGCCGCGGCTGAGCGAGACTTGCAGCGTGGAGGGGATGATGCGCGGCTCAAAGGTCTCGATGGCCGTGCGGATGCTGCGCTCCAGCTCGCGCGCCGTGGATTCCACCGCGCGCTTTCCCGACAGCTCCACCATCCCATAATTGAGCGTCGAGCGCGCCACATTGGGCAGCTCATCGAGCGGCCAGCTGTCGGATTTGTCGGTGGTGTTGAGCAGAAACGCAATGTCGCGCCGGACGATGTCGCGCAACCGGCGCATGTCGATCACCCGATGCTCGCGGCCCTCGCTGCGCTCGCGCGGCGCCTCATCGGTGAGCCGATCAAGCAGCGACGGCTGCAGCCGGTCCGCCTCGCGCTTGTCAGCCATCGGCGCCCGCCTCTTGGTCGCTGGTCCCGCCCTCGGGCGTGAGCGTGATCTGGCGCAGATCCATCAGCGGAAGATCGTCCGCATCCGTGGCCAGCAGCCTCTGGCCCAGGCCGAGATAGGTCTCGGCCCCGGCATCCACCCATTCGGTGGCGCGCGACAGCTTGAGGGGATCGGCCGCAGTGCTCGATCCTGGATAGCGGGTTGGGATGAAGCCAACCACCTCGCCCCCGGCTGCCGTCGTGATCTCCACCGCCGTCCACACCCGATCGCGCAGATCGTTGGGCTCCTCGAACCGCATCGCCGTGATGCTGGAAAACGGCGCCCAGTAGTACTTTCCGTCAAGGATCAGCTCAAGGACCGGGCCCAGCCGCATATCGGCATCGGCGATCCAGGCAAAGGGCGTCTCACCGGCCTGGCCGGATGTCGAGGGCGCCATCTCGAACGCTTCGGCCCGCAACTCCGCAGCCTTGGCGGCATCGCCGGCGGCCAGCGGCTTCAGCGCCTCGATCAAGAGCGCCACCCAGCGATTGGGCTCGCCGAAGACCAGGGGCGCCTTTTCGCCAGCAAAGACCTTTTCACGGTAAAGCTCGCAGACGATCGCCTCGCGATAGGCACGCGCCATTTGCTCAGCGGCCGGGTCGAGCTCGGCCGCCACCTTGACCTGGCGCACCGCGCGCTCCCACGCGCCGGTCACGCAGAGAAGCTGAAAGAGGAAAATCCGCAGCCGCGCGTCTTGGGGTCTGGCCCGGACATCGGCTTGCAGCGCGTCAAGCGCGCCCGCGACATCGCCATCGCGCAGCAGATCCTCGGCTGGCATCACATCCCCCCTGTCATTGCCCCGGATTGCGCGGGCGCTCGACCGAGCGCCCACCGCGTCAAGGGATGGTCATCATTGGTCGCGGCGCCACAAACGCGGCGCCGTGCGGGCCTCTTCCCGGGAGACCAGTGGAAACGCAATCACGCAACCTTGTCGGTGGCCTTGTTGAGCACGCGGCTCCACATCGCCTTGCCGGCTGCGGTCAGGCTGCCTTTTTCGTCCTGCTTTTTGTACTCGATCTTGATGGCGCCATACTGGAAGACGACCGTTTCGGTCGGCACATCATCGCCATCCGAGCCCGACCAGGTGATGTCCTGAACCATCACCATGGTGAAGGTGAAGGTCATGAACACATCGCCCGAGGCATCGGTCGAGGCGCCCGAGCGGCGCAGTTCGATCTTGGCGTCCGGGAAATGCTTGCCCAGCACCAGATTGGTGAAGAGATCGCAGGACGCAGCATCGGTCTGCTTTTCGACCTCAAATTCCTTGAAGGTCGCCTTGCCAGCGCCACCGCCACCGGTCATCGAACCGATATTGATGATGTTCTCAGCGCCAAAGGTGAAGCTGCTGATCTCGATGCAGTCCTTGTAGGACTTCGATTCACCCTTGACGCCATTGATGAAGAGTGTTGCGTCGAATGCCATTGCTGTTGCTCCTTGGGGTTGGCCATTGTTCGGCCGGTTGGGTCATCGGGCACATTCAGGGTGAAGCTCAGCCGCCCTTCTCGGACGGAAGCTTCGAAACGAGACGGAGAGACACGGACAGCCCCTCCAGCTGGTAATGCGGGCGCAAGAAGAATTTCGAGCTGTAAAAGCCCGGATTCCCCTCGATCTCTTCAACCACCACTTCGGCCGCGGCGAGCGGCATGCGCGCCTTGACATCCTCGGCCGAGATCTCGGGGTTGAAATCGATGTATTGTTCGATCCAGCCCTGCAGCCAGCTTTGCATCGCATCGCGGCTTTTGAACGAGCCGATCTTGTCGCGCACGATGCATTTGAGGTAATGCGCGAAGCGGCAGGTCGCGAAGAGATAGGGCAGCCGCGCGCCAAGATTGGCATTCGCCGTCGCGTCCGGATCGTCATATTCGGCCGGCTTGTGCAGCGATTGCGCCCCGATAAAGGCCGCCATATCGCTGTTCTTGCGGTGCACCAGCGGCATCAGCCCGTTCTTGGCAAGCTCGGCCTCGCGCCGGTCGGTGATGGCGATCTCGGTGGGACATTTCATGTCCACGCCGCCATCATCGGTGGGGAAGGTGTGGGTCGGCAGATTGTCCACCACTCCGCCCGATTCCACCCCGCGAATGCGGCTGCACCAGCCATAGTTTTTGAACGAACGGGTGATGTTGGTGGCCATTCCATAGGCCGCGTTCACCCAGGAATACTTGCCGTGATCCGACCCGTCAGTGTCCTCCTCAAAGGCAAACTCATCGACCGGGTTGGTCTTGGCACCATAGGGCAGCCGGCCCAGAAAGCGCGGCATGGCCAGCGCCAGATACTGGCTGTCCTCGCTTTCGCGCAGGCTGCGCCAGGCGGCATATTCGGGCGTCTGGAAGATCTTGGTCAGATCGCGCGGATCGGCCAGCTGCTGCCAGCTGTCGAACTGCATCAGCTTGGGATCGCCGCCAGCGATGAAAGGCGCATGCGCGGCCGCGGCGATCTTGGACATCTCGCCCAACAGCTCCACATCCGGCGGGCTGTGGTCGAAATGGTAATCGCCCACCAGACAGCCATAGGGATGCCCGCCGAACTGCCCATACTCCTCTTCATAAAGCTTCTTGAAGAGGGGCGACTGGTCCCAGGCCGTGCCCTTGAACTTCTTGAGCGTCTTGTGAAGGTCTTTCTTTGAGACATTCATGACGCGGATCTTCAGCATCTCGTCGGTTTCGGTGTTGTTGACGAGATGATGCAGGCCGCGCCAGGCGCTTTCGAGCTTCTGGAACGCGTCGTGATGCATGATCACATTGACCTGCTCGGTGAGCTTGCGGTCGATCTCGGCGATCATCGCCTCGATGGATTTGAGCGCATCGTCCGACACCAGGGTGGTGTTTTCCAGCGCCGTGGCGGCCAGCGTCTTGACCGCCTCCTCAACCGCGCTGCGCGCGCCGTCCGATTTGGGACGGAACTCCTTTTGCAAAAGGCTTGCAAAGTCGCTGTCGGCCAGCGTGGTCTCGACCGCAGCGGCCTGGGCGTCCTGTTCAACCTCAGCCATCGATCACTCCTCCCCCTCGGCTTTGGGCGCGGCAGACAGGGTCTTGAGAAGATCCGGGTCGTTGATCGCTTTGGTGATCAGCTCCTCTGCCCCGGTCTTGCCGTCCATATAGGTCATCAGATTTGACAGCTGGGTCCGCGCCTCCAGCAGCTTGCGCAGCGGCTCGACCTTGGCCGCAACAGCCGCGGGGCTGAAATCGTCCATGCTCTCAAAGGTGATGTCGACGGCCATGTTGCCCTCGCCGGTCAGCGTGTTGGGCACCGAAAAGGCCACCCGCGGCTTCATCGATTTCAGCCGGTCGTCGAAATTGTCGACGTCGATCTCAAGAAACTTGCGGTCAGCGACGGGCGGCAGCGCGTCTTCGGGCTTGCCTGACAGATCGGCCATCACCCCCATGACAAAGGGCAGCTGGATCTTCTTCTCCGCGCCATAGACCTCGACATCGTACTCGATCTGCACGCGCGGGGCGCGGTTGCGCGCGATGAATTTCTGACTTTCAGCCATTCGATCCGTTCCTCTCCCGATCCGTCATCCTGTTCCTCATCGACCGTGGCGGTGCCGCCCGGTCACTCCTCTTCCTCAAGGCCGCCAATGCGCACGACCTGGTCGTATCCATCGCTCGCCATATCGCGAATGATGGTGGTGAAATCGGCATCCACGAGCCGGCGCGCGCGCCGCAGCAGCAATGGCACCGGGCTGGAAGGCTCGTTGCGCTCATAATAATCGCAGAGGCGATCGAGCGTTCGCACCACATCCGCGCCGCTGGCGATCGCGCCGGGGCCGGCGGCTGTCGCACGCCGGGCCGAAGACGCAAGGGCGGCCGTGTCATCCGACATGTCCATCTCCGCATCATCGTCCTCGTCCGCCGCGTCGCTGTCGGCATCCTCTGCGGGCAGCTCGGCATACTCATCCAGAAGTTGCGAGATCCGGTACAGCGCCTTGTCCAGCCCGCTCAGATCCGGTGCGCTGGGCCCGGTTCGGTCGGTCAGCAGCGCATCGATCGCCTTGGCCGCGGCGCGGGCCTCGGCCACGGAAGCAACAGTCGTGGCGATATGTGCGGCATCGGTGTCGGAAAACGCGGCCATCACGGTGGCCCGGTCGAGGTCGAACCCCTCCGGCGCCGGGGCTTCGCCGCGCACGATCGCCAGATCGCGCAGCGTGACGCGGCCAAAAGCGCGGCTCTCGGTCAGCGGCGCCAGGCGCAGGGCCCGCAGCACGGGACCGTCGCCCTCGCGTTCGGACTGCGTGAAGGGCGCCATCGCGTTGATCCGCATGGTCGGGTCGTCATCGTCATCGGCATCCAAGAGCGGGTGCACATCGTCCCAATGCGTGTCCAGAAGCTCCTGCACAAAGCTCAGCGTCACTGCCAGCGCCGGCAGCCCCTCAAGGCGCAGCGACGCTTCGGCCAAGATCGCGGCCACACGCAAATCCTTGCTGCGACCTAGAATGGCGACGGAGTCCTGCGCCACGGACGAATAATCGGGCTCTTCGGCCGCGATGATCGCGCCGCCGACCTGTTGTTCGGGCTTGCCGCGTGCTGCCTCCAACAGCTCGATGAAGGCAGGATCATATTCCAGATCCGGACCGCAAGGCTGCGCGGCATCGACCGGTGCCAACAGTTCGGCAAGGTCGGGTAGCATATCGCGCTCTCCTTACAACGCTGCCGGCAGACGCCTGGCGAGCTTGCGGTGGGCCACAACCTAGGCCCGTTTCACTCGGTGCGCAAACACTCTAGCGCGCGAATTGAAAGCCCGATGTGACCCGCATCACCGGAAAACAATTGTCGCAAGGAATGTCGGCTACAGTCCTAACGAAGCGTAAAAAAAGGGCCTCCACAGGGAACATGGAGGCCCAATCGGGCGCCACGGATGCTGGCGCACCAACACTCAGCTCGAGACTTGGATCTCGACGCGACGGTTCACCGAGTCGCGCGGCAAGGTTGAGTTGCGAAGCCGCTTTTCGCCCATGCCATGGGCGCGCAGACGGTCCTCGGCGATGTCGCAGCGCGACACCAGATGCTCGACGACCGCCTCGGCCCGGGCCCGCGACAGAATGAGGTTGTACTCGTCCGACCCGGCCGCATCGGTATGGCCGATGATCTCATAGGACCCGGTGTCGAGCGCCAGCGCCTGGCACAGTTTGTTGAGCTCATCGCGCGCCTCGGGCTTCAGGATGGCGCTGTTGAACTCAAAGAACACCACCAGGTTGATCGACATCTCATCGCTCATCACTGGCAGGGACTCGGTGACGGCGGCCGGCACGATCTGGGCGACCTCGGGCGCGACAGGCGTCGTTACGGCAGTCTCCGGCTGCGTCTGCGTGGCGGGCTGGCGGGACGGCTGCGTCGACACGACCGCGACGCTTTCGGCCGTGGTCTCGGGCGCCGCCGCCTCGGGCGCAACCGGGACGGGGCGGATGGTGCGGGTCGCCGGATCCTCTTTCGGCTGGGTGGCCAGCACCTCGCGCTGCTGCTGGATGCGCTTGAGGATTTCCTCAGCCGACAGCGACTGCGCCGGGGCGATCTGCGGCACGACGGCAAGGGCGGCGGCCAGTAGTCCGAAACGGGTTGCCGAAAGCATAGATGTCTCCTCCAGATGTGGCAAAACCGGCTGACAAGCAGCCAGGCCCTGCCGGCGGAACCAGCTTGGAACATATCGCAAACAGGCAGGTCGTAACAGACATGCCGCGCCACATTCGTAAGCAGAGTGTGACCTGCCGCACCGGCGCGGCGGCATGCAGGCGAAATCTGGGCAAGATCGCGACCGCGCCCGTTTCCCCCAGGTCTGGTGCGAGAAACTTGCCCGCGGCCCCGGGTCCTAGGGCCTTTCCTCGGTGATCAGAAAACGCCAGACCACCGCCGGCTCGGCCCGCAGCAAGGCAGGCTCAAGATCGCGCAAAAAGACCGACAGCCCTTCTTGGAACGGCTGCAATTCATCGAAAAGCGGCGTCTTGCTGACCAGCGCCACCATGATGTTCTTGCCCAGGAACAGATTCTCGTCCGGGTTCTCGGCGGGCACCTCGAAGGCCAGTGTCGGACCGGCGTTTTCAGCCAGCGGCCAGGACAGCCGCACAATCCGCTGCCCGGTTTCGTCGACCGTGCCGATCTGGTCGACGGCATTCTCCGCGCGGTTGTTGTGGGGCAGGAACTGGGTCACCAAGCCGGCATTGTCGGTATAAAACACATGCAGATAGCCCGAACTTTCCGGTGGCAGGGCCAGATCGATCACCGGGTTCTCGCCCACAAAATAGCTGTCTTCCTCCACGACGCCGTCCTTTGAGCCATAGGCAAATCGGAACGCGGTGCCTGGCAGCGTCCGCGCCGGCAAGAGCGACAGAACCCGGCAGACCGGCGGGTTGACCACCTCCAGCGACAGCGTCAGCGCGCGCCCGTCAAGCAGCGGCGTGATCGCATCGCGCAGCAAGGCCTCCTCCTCGGCGCGGGCGATATAGCCTGTGACGGTGATGCCGTCATTGGCCAGGAAGTGATCGCCCTGCCCGCCCGTGACGGCAAGGGGCCCGCAGGTGGCAAAGCCGTTCACATCGCGGGTGAGTGCCAGACGCTCCAGCGGCGCGCGGACGATTTCGATGCTGTCCTTCAGGGTGATGCCGGCCTCGGCCGCCGCGGTCCGGGCCGCCTCGATGACAGCGCTGCGCACCGCGGCATCCTGCACCTCACCGGCGATTTCAGCCTCCAGCCCTTCAACATAGATCCACCAGACCTGCATGCGCGAGGCGGCACGGGCCATGGCCAAAACCGCATTGGGCCATTCCGGATGCGGCACAGTGCGGGCGGGTTCGATGGCGCCTTCGGGCAAGGTGCCATTGTTGAGCGAGGTGAGCGCGGTGAGCGCCGTGGCCACCGCCTCATCGCTGGGCGCGTGACCCGAGACGCGCATGCGCCCGGGCCCGGCCATCAGGATCTCCATCCGGTAGCTCTCGACCTCCGGCACCTGCGGCGCGATCAGGTCCCGGCCCGGCCCAAGGCCGAAATACCACCCGCCGCCGCCAAGCAGGGCGACGAGCAGCAGCAGCACCGTGACCAGCCCGCCGCTGGACCGGCGCGGCGCGCTCACCGAGGGCGGGGGCGTCACGCGCGCAGGAGCCGCCGCGGGCTCGGCCGCCGGCGGTATGCCCGACCCGCTTAAATAGTCCAGCACCTCGTCGGGGGTCTGAAATCGCTGGTTCGGATCGGGATTGGTGAGTTTGCCCACCAGCATCCGCAGCTTGCCCGGCAGATCCGAGATCTCGGGCGGGTCGTCCTTTGCCCGCAGAATGTCGATATTGCTGGCCCCGGCCGATGGCGGGCCACCCCGAAAGGCGCCGATCAGCGTCATCCCCAGGCTGTAGAGATCCGAGCGTCCATCCGAATGCCCATTGATCTGTTCGGGCGCGGCATATTGATATTTGCCGGCAAAGCCGCCGCCGATGATCGTGCGGGCATCCTCGTTGACATCCTTGGCGATGCCGAAATCGATCAGCACCGCGCGCGCCGCGTCGCCTTCGCGCAGGATCACATTGTCCGGCGACAGATCGCGGTGATAGGCCTTTTTGTCGTGGCTCGCCTTCAGCCCCTGTGCCACCCGCCGCGCGATCACCAGGCATGTGGCCTCATCCAGCGGCGCGCGGGCCATGCGATCCGCCAACGACTCGCCCCGGATGTACTCCATCACCAGGAAGGTGAAGCCGCCATGCAGATCCGAATGCAGGATGTCGTAATAGCGCACCACCGCATCGTCGCGCACTTCATGCAGAACCGCAGCCTCACGGCGCATCAGGTCAAGGAAGGTTTCATTGCCGGCAAACTCGCGGCGCAGGATCTTGATCGCGATCTCGCGCCCCGCCGCCCGGTTGCGCGCGCGATAGACCTCGCCCGTGCCGCCAATGGCGATCAGCTCGTCGATCTCATAGGTGTTGTTGAGAACATCGCCGCGCTGCAGCGTGCCGCCCATCCTGTCTGCCGCCACTGCCGCCCTCCCGATGCCGTTCTGGCACCCTGCCAACGCCCCGCCCGATTGCGCTCCTCACCAACGGAGCGCCCGCCAGCCCGGCGCCCGCGCTGGAACGCCAGACCTGCGTCGCTGCGCCAGCACCGGTGCGATCGGGTCGCAACCGCCGACCGACGCAGCGCACACGTCCTGCCATGAAGAGAGATAACAAGAAACCAACATATGTCGAAAGGGGCTTGGCAGAGCAGATGCCCCAGGTTCGCGCGCCTTCATCGCCCGGGGATCTGCGTTGCGTCCAGCTTGTATGGATGGCACCGCGGCCATACCGCCAAAGAACCGCGACGCGCGGGTGCTCGACAGTCGGCACCGCCACCAGCTAATCTGCAGCCGGTTAGGTGCGGACGAACCGGGCAGCAGAGCGGGCAGAGGAGAGCGTCTCGCCGTGAGAATTGTCTTGATTGTCTTCGTTGCACTGGCCGCGCTGGGTGCGCCGCTGGGCTGGTACATCGCGATCGAGGCGACCCGGCCGCCGCCGCCCCCGCCGCCCGAGGTCACCGCCGCCGAGATCGCCGAGTTGCGCGCCGAGCTCGAAATCCTCTCGACCCGGGTTGGTGGGTTGGAGGCGCGGCTCTCGCGCACCGAAACCCGTCCGAGCGTGCGGCTGCCTGCACCCGCGCCCGGCCAGCCCGAGGAGGCGGCTGAGGATTACGCCGAGGTCGTGCTGATCGCCGACCGCCGCGACGTGAATGAGGGGCTGACCCACGCGACCCCCTCCTTTCTGGAGGAGCTGTTCGGGCTTCCGCGCCAGGATCTGGGCGACAATTGTGTCGAGATGACCAACCTGTTCCTTTTGGATATGCTGGTGCGCGAGGATGTCGGCCCGATCAATGTGCGCATGCTCAAACCGGCGATCAACTCGCTGCGCCAGGTGTTTCGCAATGTGCAGGTGTTCGAACCGGGTCTTTATGCGCAGATCCAGGGGTCGGGGTCGCTCTGCGTCCGCCGGATCCGCGGGGCCGACACCACCGCCTCGGCGCATGCCTACGGATTGGCGGTGGACATCAATATCGGCGGCAATCTCGACACGCTGGGCGATGGCAAGACCCAGCTCGGCTTGCTTTTGATGGCCGCGTTCTTCCGACGCGAAGACTGGTATTGGGGCGCGGGGTTCCAGCGCGAAGACTCCATGCATTTCGAGGTCAGCCGCGAGCTTTTGGAAAAATGGGTGCGGCTCGGCGTGATCCCGCCCAAGCCGGAAATCCTTTACAAGACCGATCCCGCGCCCGAGCCGAACGCGCCCGCCGAGACGGAGACCGATGCGCAACAACAGCCCTGAATCCAACGCTGCAGGGGAATAAGATGTTGCGATAGGCACATTTTTGCACACACTTGCGTGAAATTTAGCGATTGACGAAGGACGGGTCTGGGCATGAACGGGTGGGATCACAAGCGTCTGATGCTGGCTGGGTTGGCCTGGGCAAGTGCGACGGCCTTTGCTGCCGACAGGGGGAGTGCGAGCGACCTTCTGACCATCGATGTTTTCGTGCCGGGCGGTGCAGACACCGCACCGCAAACATTTTCGGACGCCGAAACGCTGATCGACTCGCTCGACGCGCTTGGATACGAATCGATCAACCCGACCTACGACGACACTGGTGCGGCAACGGCCTTCATCAATTTCCGCGGCGTCGATCTGGAGGTCGACTACCCCGATGGCGGCGAGACGGTGATCTTCCGCGTCCCGTCCGCTGGCATAGAAGAGACGTTTGACGATTTTGCCACCCGGGCCGCCAATGAGGATGCGCTCGTTGATTTTGTTGAATCAAATCAGGGTGGGATCTTCACCGAGGTGCTGCAAGAGGCGGTCGCGACCACCCCCAACGACCCGGTGGCGGGAACCCCAAACAGCCTGATGTTCAAGATGGCCGAGGCCGATTTCACCATGGGCACGACCATCGGCACGCTGCCCAGCCCGGTTGCGGCCTCCAATGACGGGTATGACCGCACCCGCCCCAGCAGCGGCCTGAACGCCCGTTTTGGCCGGTTCACGGCGGACGGGACCGAAGCGAACGTGATCGACCTGCCGCTCAATTACAGCCGGCCGCTGGATGATCCGCGCTATGCGGTGATCCTCGATTTCCCACTCACCTATGTGCAGGCCGAGGACACCGACTCGTTTTCCGGCTCGCTCGGGCTGGGATTGCGCTTGCCGCTTTACGACAACTGGACGCTCACCCCGTCGATCCGCGGCGGGCTGGTCGGCTCGCTCGATCTGGGTTCGGCCGCGGCGCTGGGCGGGGTTTCGCTGGTCTCGAACTACCGCTTCAGCTACGAGGAATTCAATTTCGGCATCGGCAACTCGATCGCCTACATCCAGACCTTCCCGCTCGACATTGACGGGGTCGAGTTCGACTATGACCTGCAAAACATAGTTGTACGCAATGGGATCTCGGTCTCCGGCCCGCTGGGGTTCAAGGTTCTTGGGCAGGATGCAACCTGGGAAGGCTCGGTGGTCAACACCCAGTTTTTCGGTGACGATGTCTATGCCGAAAATGTCACCGACATTGCCGTCTCCTTCGGCACGGTTCAGTCGCTCAACGGCTTTACCTGGGATTCGGTCCGGGTCGGCGTCACCTACACCTTCAGCACGGATTCCGATTTCGAAGGCTTCCGGCTGAATTTCGGCTACCGGTTCTGATCCGATGCGCGGGCGCGCCGCACCGCTGACGCCGATGCGCATGGCGTTTGCGCTTTGCGCGCTGGCGCTGCTGATGGCGGTCGCCCTGCCGGCCGCTGCGGCATCGCGGGTGGCACTTCTCGTCGGAAACGCAACCTATCAGAACCCCAGCTTCGATCTGCGCAACCCGCTCAACGATGTCAAAGCGCTCGAAACGGCATTGGAGGCGCTGGGTTTTGACGTCATCGTGGCCCAAGACACCGATGCCGACGGCATGCGCCAGGCCATTGCAGCGTTTCGCCTGCGCATGACCGGTGCAGAGATCGGCCTCTTTTTTTACGCCGGCCATGGTGTGCAGGTGGCCGGCGACAATTACCTGCTGGCCAGCAATTTGAGCGGCATCTCGGGCCCGGCCGTCCAGGATGCCGCGGTGACCCTGTCGGAGGTGCGCGCGGCGTTCGAGGCCGCCGGGCCTGAGCTTGGAATCATCATTCTCGATGCATGCCGCGACAATCCGCTGATCGATGCCGGCGCGGGGCTAGTCGATGGGCCCGGGCTGACCCGCAGCCGCGGCGGGGCGGGGGTTTTGATCGCCTATGCCACCGATCCGGGCGCGGTTGCCTTCGACGGCAGCGGCGTGAACTCGGTCTTCACCGAAGCGCTGCTGTCGCATATCGCAACGCCGGGGCTCGATGTTCGGCTCATGTTCGGGCGGGTGCGTCAGGCGGTGGTGGTCAGCACCGATGGCGCGCAGGTGCCCTGGGTTGAGGAATCGGTGCTGGGCGAGTTCTACCTCAACACATCGCCCACCGATGACAACCGCGCCGCACTCATCGACCGCGATGTCAAGCGCTGGCGCGAGGTGTCGACCTCGCTCAAGCCCGAACCCTACCGCGCCTATCTTGAGGAATTTCCCGAGGGGATGTTCAGGGAGTTTGCCGAAAGCCGGCTTGCGCGGTTTTCAATGGTGCCATCCACCAACCCGTCCTCGCCCAGCGGCCCGTTCGACCCGGCCCGCTTTGTGGCCGAGGCCGAGCCCGAGCGGCTTGCAACCGCGCTGCGCCTTTTGGGCTATCTGCCCGAGGCCGGAACGACACCGCCGCCCGAGCAGCTGGAACGCTCGCTCGAAGCACTGGTCGCCCAAAGCCCCGACCCGCAAGGGTTTGCGGGCGAGACGGTCTATCTGGAGGCGGCCCGCATCAATGTCTTTCTGGGCGTGCGCATCGGCGACCGGATCCGGGCGCATATCGCCGATCTGGTCGTGTTCGACATCGCCATGGCGCGCGCGCAGGCCGCCTATGCCGAGGCCGAAGAGCTGGTCGCCAGCGGCAAGCTCAGCCAGGCCGAGCTCGACGCCGCATTGGGGCCGGACATGCGCGCCATCGGCGCGGCGCAGACCAAAATCCTGACCCGGCTGGATCAGTACCGTCTTTACTACGAAGAACTCATCACCTCGGCGGGCACGCATTTCGGCACGCTGATGTCGCCGGCGCTGGTGGGTCTGGACGGGTCCGGCCAGCGCGGTCTGGGCGATTTGGCGGAGGAGGCGCAGCGCGACATCCGCCTGTTTCTCAAGCATGCCCGCCTGACACAGAACGAAGCCACCAGAGGGACGATGACATGGCTCTCCGACTATTTGCCGCAAAACCGATGATGGCGTTCAGGGCACGGGCCGGTGCCGGCGTCTCGGCGCGCGCCATCGCGGCGCTGACGGCCGGAAGCCTGGTCTTGGCGGGCTGCACCCAGGGCGAGTTCCTGACCTGGGATCCCGACACGGATGCCGAAAAGGCCATGCGTGAGAAATCGGAACGGCTGCAAACGACGGTGACCGAGGGCGCGTTGTCGGGATTTGCACTCGGTGCCCTGATCGGTGGCGTTCTGGGCGGCACGCAGGGCGCCTTTCAGGGGGCGGAGCTTGGACGGCTGATCGGGGCCGGCTCTGGCACTTATGTGAGCAGTCTGCAGGCGGAGTTTGCGACGCAAGAAGAGGTGCTCGACGCCGTGGCCCGCGACATCGCTGCAACCAACGCCGCCCTTGAGGCAACGATTGCGGATATGCGCGTGGTGCTCGAAGAGCGGCGGGCGGCTCTTGCTGCGGCGCGCGATACCGCCAGCAGCCTGGCCCGCCAGCAGGCCCGGACCCAGCGGTCGCTGCGTGAGATGGCCGGTGCCATCGTCGCGGCAGAGGCGCGCGAGGCTTTCTTCGGCGAGGCCCGGACCCTCTTGCGGGTGGACAATGCGGCAACCCCGCAGGTCGATCCCGAGCTTGCGGCGCTGTCCGAGCGCATTGCCGCCATGCGTGAGATCGCCGACGCGCTGGCATCGGAGGGCTGACCCGGCCAAGGGCCGATCCTGCGGACCGCTCCATGCGGGGGGCGGGGTGGCGCGATCCTTCGTTGTGCTAAGGGAGGGAGTGGAATGCGCAGCTTGATGCTTCTGCCGGTTCTGGTTTTGGCCTGTGGGCCGGCCTCGGAAGACCCCGCCGATGGCGGATTGCGGTCCGGCCTGATCCGCCTCAATGACGGCACTTATGAGCGGCGGGTTGAGGAGCGCGAGGCCCGGGTCGAGGACGCTCAGCAAGAGACCGAAGCGCTGGAGGGCGAGCGCGACGACGTCGCGGCGGAAACCGCGGCCATTGAGGCCGAGCTTGCCCAGACCGAGGCCGATCTGACCGCCACCCGCCGCGAAGTGCTGCGGCTGCGCGCCGAGTTGCAGACCCGTGGCCAGGAAATCCCGCCCGAAATCGAGGCCAAAGTGGTCGAGATTACCGTCGCAAAGGCTGAGGAAGAGGATCCGCGCGCCCGGCTTGCCAGCCTTCAGGCGACGCTTGCCGATGCCCGCGCAGTGGCAGAGACCTTGGCCGATCTTTCCAGCTGATCACCGCCCGCGACCGGGAGCGACGCGAAGCCCCGGCCTGCTGTCGGACCGCACTGACGGCACAGAGACACCCCCCGCAAAGAGGCCCGGCGTGGAGAGAATGCCGGGTCAAAGCCGACGAATTTTGGCGCTGATCGGGGTATGTGCGCGCAACCCATGCCCTAGATATCTTCGCCCTGCCCGTCGTCCGGGTCAGACGGCGCGGCATTCTCCGGCGTGGGATCGGGGTTGGGAAGAAGCCCACGCTCGACCATCCAAGGATAGCGGCGCGCCGCCTCGCGCAGCACGCCGCGGGCGGCAGCTTCGCGCCCTTGCAGCACCAAAATGCGCAGCTTGCCCGACAGCGCCCCGAAATGCGCCGGCTCGCGGCTCAGAACCCGCTCGATATCGGCGAGCGATTCATAGTACCGCCCGCGCAGAAACCGCGCAAAGGCGCGCTGGTTCCAGCCCTCGGCAAAGGCTGGGCAATAGCTGACCAGATCGTCGAGAACCGTCTCGGCCCGGGCAAAATCGGACTGACGGATTGCACGCATGCCCGCATCGAGCAGCGCCTGCGCGGTTGCATCCGGCGCCGTCATCCAGAACTGCCACACACGCCCTGTGGCGCGCTGACCCTCTGCCAGGCTTTTGGCGGCCGCAAGCCCGGACAGCAGGGCTTGGCGCTCCTCGGCCCGGTCCGGCAGCGGCGCACATGCCGCCGGGGGAGCCGGGTCGGCCGGGTCGGTCACCGACGGTTCGGCATAAGCGGAAAACGGCGCAGCGACCAAAGCGGTCAGCACGGCAATCGGGGCCAGAGCAATGGCAGACAGGCGTCGCGACATCCCCATCAGGGTGGCACGGCGCTGACGCAATTCAAGCCCGCGCCAGGGCGACGCTCTCTGCTCGCCCGGATCCGCGCCGGCGTTGCGTCTCAGGCTTTGGCAATGATCTCCAACGCCCGGGCTGCAAAAAGCGGCACGAAGCTGCCCAGCCGCAACCCCGCCTCGGGGTTCGACGCGTTCCCGTCCAGCGCCCGCTTCTTGACGCCTTGCAGGATCGCGGCCATGCGAAAGAACGAAAACGCAAGGCAAAAGGTCATGTCCGGAATCTCGGAAAGGCCCCGCCTCTGGGCGTAGCGTTCAAGATACGCGGCATCGGTGGGAATGCCGAGCGCCGCGCGGTCGACCCCGCCCAACCCGCGTCCCGGCTCGCCGGGTGGCATTCGCCATTGCATGAGCTGATAGCCCAGATCGGCCAGCGGATGGCCCAGCGTCGACAGCTCCCAATCCAGCACCGCAACCACCTCGGGCGCGTCGGCGGCATAGCGCAGGTTGTCGATCCGCCAATCGCCATGCACGAGGGCCACCTGCCCGTCATCTTCGGGCATGTTGGCTTCCAACCAGGCGATCAGCTCATCCATGGCGGCAATTTCTTCGGTTTGGCTGGCACGGTACTGTCCCGCCCAGCGACCGGTTTGCCGCGCAAAATAGCTGCCGGGCTTGCCGAAATCCGCAAGACCGCGGGCCGTGACATCCACCGAATGAAGCGCGGCAAGGCAGCGGTTCATCGCATCATAGGCCGTGGCCCGGTCCTCGGCCCCCAATTCGGGCAGCCTTGGGTCCATAAAGGTGCGTCCTGGCATGAACTCCATGACGTAGAACATGGCGCCGATGACCTCGTCATCCTGGCACAGATGCAGCGCCGCAGGCACCGGCACATCGGTGTCGCGCAGCGCCGAGATCACGCGAAACTCTCGGTCAACGGCATGGGCGGATTTGAGCAGGGCGCCGGCCGGTTTGCGGCGCAGAACGTAGCGCCCGGCAGGGGTGGTCAGGATGAAAGTGGGGTTCGACTGGCCGGTTGCGGTCTTTTCGGCCTGCACCGGCCCCGCAAATCCCGGCAGATGCGCGTCCAGATAGGGGGTGAGCCGATCAAGCGGGAGGAGGTCAGCCATAGGGTCCGGCTTGGGGTCTGCAGTGGCTTCTGGCATGGGATCTGTCCCTGGGGTCGAGATGCGGGCTTGCAGTGTAGCGCGAAAGCCGCGTCGCGCCGACTTCATTGACAATGGGGTGCGTCGGGGCGTTCGGGAGATGTACCCGGGCCGTGCCTTGCCGCAGGAGGATCAGTGCGCCCATCGCAAAGCCTCAGCTATAGGTGATCGCCCTGGACCGGTCCGGGCGGTCCAAATGCGGCACGGCGTTGAACTGGTTGAGATACACCCCGCTGCGGCCGGTGATGAGCCGCGTGACCCCGGTGTTGCGCATCTGCAGGTTGAGATCAAAGAGGCGTGCCGGCGACAGATCGAGCACCGCCGCGAGCATGGCGGCAATCACCCCGCCGGAGGTGACCGCGAGCACCGGTCCGGCCGCCGTTTGCCCGGCAAGCGTTTCCAGGGCGGCGGCGGTGCGGCTGCGAAAGCCCGCAAAGCTCTCCGGCACCGGGTGGAGCGTGCCGTCAGCCCAGGACGCCAACACCTGCCGCAGCAGCCGAAAATGCGCGGCACGGTCGGTTGGGCGCCCGGCCGCAGCATCCGCGCCAGCACCGAATGCGGAGCTTGACGCGGCAAGCAGGGCGTCGGCGTCATACTCCTCCAACCCGGCCAGCGTGGACACATCCGTCCCGCAGACCGACGCGATTTCGGCGGCGGTGTCCTGTTGCCGGCGCAGTTGGCCGGCATAGATCGCAGCCGGAACCACAGAGCTCTCGGCCAGATGCGCGCCCAGCCAGGCGGCTTGCTGCCGGCCGAGCTCGGTCAGCCGATCATACTCGTCGCCGTCGAAATCGGCCTGGCCATGGCGAACGAGGATCAGCTCACCCATTGCGCCCAACCGCGCCCACGCCCCCCGCACGGCATTGCAACAGGCGACCGCCGCGCATCAGGCCGCGCCCCTGGGTTCAGCTCTCGGCATTGCTGTAGCGCTTGAGCTCCGCCCGCGCCACCTGACGGCGATGCAC
>JBCDDO010000003.1:0-17815 GCA_039180245.1 Pseudomonadota bacterium
CGCCGCCAGGCCAAGGCGATCAATTTCGGGGTGATCTACGGCATCTCGGCCTTTGGGCTGTCGAACAATCTGCGCATCCCGCGGGGCGAGGCCCAGGGCTTTATCGACCGCTATTTCGAGAAATTCCCGGGCATTCGCGAATACATGGACCGCACTGTGGCCGGCGCGAAGGAGCGGGGCTATGTCGAGACCCTGTTCGGCCGGCGCATTCACACACCGGAGATCAATGCCAGGGGCCCCGGGGCAGGCTTTGCGCGCCGCGCCGCGATCAATGCACCCATCCAGGGTACGGCGGCGGACATCATCCGACGCGCGATGATCCGCATGCCCGCAGCAATCAAGGCCGCAGGCTTGCCCGCCCGGATGCTGTTGCAGGTGCATGACGAGCTGCTCTTTGAGCTGCCCGAGACGGCGGCGGAGGCGGCGATCCCTGTGCTGCGCAAGGTCATGGAGGAGGCCCCGCACCCCGCGGTTGCACTAAGCGTGCCGATGATTGTCGATGCCGGGCAGGGGATGAGCTGGGCGGAGGCGCATTGATCGATCGTACCTGCAGATCGCGGCCCAAACAGGCCTGATCCGCCCGAAAAGTGTGGTTTTGCGTGATCGCCGCGTGACTTTGCACACGCGTGGCGGGTTCTCACCGCGCCGCCCATACTGAAACATGCCGGCGATTGTGATAGAGAGGGTGCCGATTTGAAAGGGCACCGCCATGCTCCCACGTCTCGATGTTGTCCCGCACGGTCCGGTCTGGCTCGGCATCGCCGTGGTCGGTTCGGCGCTCTTTTACACCGCGTCGATGGTGGGCATGAAGATGTGGACGAGCACGCCGCATCTTTGGCTGATCGTTGCAATCCCGCTTGCCATCGCTCTGGCTGTGCTGCTTGAGGTTTTGGCGCTGCGCACCGAACGGCTTGGGATGATTTACGTGTCGATCCTGGGCGCCGAGGTGGTGATGATCGCGCTGGTCACCACACTGTGGTTCGGCGAAGGGTTCTCAACGCGCGAGATCGCAGGCTGTTGCCTCGTGGTCGCCGGCACCGCCTTGGCCTGGAGCTGAGCGCAGGCGAGCGCCCTGCACCAGGACGCCCGCTTGCATGTGAGGCGCGCCGATCAGGCCGCAGTCTCGACCGGGCCGGTATACTCGCCACGGGCCGGATAGCCCTTTGCGATCACGAAATCGAGCGCCTTGAGGATCTCGGCGAAATGCGGCCGCGCAAAGGGCATGGTCTGCACCGCGCTGAAATAGAGCGACAGGTCGGGATGCACAAGAAACAGCCCAGGCTCGGAGAACAGCGCAGGCTCCTCCAGCCCGATAGAGGTTTTGCCGATGCCGGCGGAAACAAAGAGACCCCAGTCGCGCGCGGCCGGCAGGGTCAGCGAATGGGCAAAACGCAACGCGGGCTCCTTGACCTTCGCCTCCATCTCGGCGGCACGCTCGGCAGTGTCTGAAGAGATCGCGATGGTGTTCACGCCGCGCGCCTCGAACTCAGGGGTCAGCTTGCCGAGCTCCTGCAGATAGGGCACGCAGATCGGGCAGTGCAGCCCGCGGTAGAAGACGACGAGCGTGCCACGGCTGCCGCCATCGCTGGCAAGGTCAAATTCGCCGCCTGCGGTCAGGGGCAGGGTCAGGTTGGGGGTTTTCTGGCGCGGGGTGAGCACGGGGCGATCTCCTGTCTGGGTTCGGGTCGCGCCAGACCTAACGGGTAACGACGCGGATGACAGCACCCCTCGCAACGGCGTGATGGACCCGTGTTCACCGCGCTGTTTCCACCGCGGCAACAGGGTCCACAGGATGGCGGCCTGGCGGGGCTCGTCCGCGCACCCGTCCCACCGCCGCTAGGTGCGCTTGCCCGATCGGGCGCCCGCTGGCAGCCACCCGGGGCCGGAAGCCAGGCGGGCTCAGGCGATGGCAAGCCTGCCGCGGGCAGCGTCGTACTGGGTGCCGAGCGTTGCGATATACTCTGCGGCGGGCGAGACATCGGTGATCGCGGCAATCCCCTGGCCGCAGCCCCAGATGTCGCGCCAGGCTTTCTTGTCAGAGCCGAAATTCATCTGCGAGGGGTCGCTTTCGGGCAAATCATCTGGGTCGAGCCCGGCATTGACGATCGAGCTGCGCAGGTAATTCCCATGCACCCCGGTAAAGAGATTGGTGTAGACGATGTCCTCGCCCGAGCCGTCGACCACGGCCTGCTTATAGGCTTCGGTCGCCCGGGCTTCGGCCGTGGCGATAAAGGGCGAGCCGATATAGGCAAGATCCGCCCCCATGGCCTGGGCCGCCAGCACCGCATCGCCCGTTGCAATCGATCCCGACAAAAGCAGCGGCCCATCGAACCAGCTTCGGATTTCTTGGATGAAGGCAAAGGGCGAAAGCTGCCCGGCATGCCCGCCCGCGCCCCAGGCCACCGCGATCAGCCCGTCGGCGCCTTTTTCGACCGCCTTATGGGCGAATTTGTTGTTGATCACGTCATGGAGCGTGATGCCGCCATAGGAATGCGCGGCCTCGTTCACCTCCTCGCGCGCGCCAAGGCTGGTGATGATGATCGGCACTTCGAACTTCACCGTCGCCTCGATGTCATGCATCAGCCGGTCATTGGAGCGGTGCACGATATGGTTCACTGCAAAGGGAGCGGCCGGGCTGTCAGGATTGGCCTGGTTGTGGCGGTCGAGCTCTTCGGTGATGGTGGTCAGCCATTCATGCAGCTGCTCGGCCGGGCGGGCGTTCAGTGCCGGAAAACTGCCCACAATGCCGGCCTTGCATTGGGCAATCACCAGTTCGGGGTTGGAGATGATGAACATCGGCGAGGCCACGATGGGCAGCCGCAACGTGTCAAAATGGGGCGTCAGGGCCATGGCTCACTCCATCGAAATCAGGGTCTTTACATCGGGTTGGGACAGGGCTTGCGGCAGGCGCGTCATCGCCTCGCGCAAGGCAACGACAGTGCCGATCTCGGTCGTCCAAGCGCCGCGCACAAAGCGCTGTTGCACCGCCCGGATGGTCATCAGCGTCCGGGGCAGCGAGCTTTTCTGAAACCAGCCGGAAAGCCAGAACCCCTCGATCTGCTTTTGCGCAAAGATGAGCTGTTCGGGCGCCAGGATCTGCGGCGGGTCGATCGCGAGCCGGCCATAAATCACCCAGCGCGCGCCTTGACCCATTGCGGTGTGCACGCGGCTCGCAACCTCGCCCGCCACAGCGTCGAGCAGCACTTTGGGCCGGTGCGTCTCGATGGCTTGGGCCAATGCGGCGTCAAAGCCTGGATCGGTCTCGTTGAGCACCTCGCGCGCGCCGAGAGCTTTGAGGGGCTCGATGGGCGCATCGCGCCGCACGATCCCGATCATCTTGCGGTTGGTGTCCTTGGCAAGCCCGGCCATCAGCTTGCCGAGCTGACTTGCCGCGGCCGTGGCGATGAAGGCGCCGCGCGACGGCACATCGGCGACCATCGCCGCGGCCGTCAGCGGGTTCACGACCAGCGCCGCACCATCCTCATCGCGCACGCCCTTCATCAGCGGGATCGCCGCGCGCGCCTCGGTCACGGCATATTCGGCCCAGGATCCCGAGCCGCCCGGCGGCACCGCAAAGGCCACCCGGCGGCCGATCAGCGCCCGGGCAAACAGCCCCTCACCGGCCACGATCGTGCCCATCCCCTCAAAGCCCGGCGGAACCCCCTTCACCCGCGCCTGGCCATAGACGCCCTGCACAAAGCTGGTGTCGGACGGGTTCACCGAGGCGTATTTTACCCGCACCAGCACCTGGCCCGGCTTGAGTTTGGGCAGCGGGATCTCGGCCAGCTCGACATGCGTGTCGATATCCGCCAGCTCGCGGGTGATGGCCTTTGACACCGGACTGAACCCAGCCTCGCGAAGCACGAGCGCCGTCATCGTCTCCGGCAGCGCGGTCGTGGCCATGGTCACCCCCCCGGTGCGATCAGGATCTTGCTGTCGGGCTGCGAATAGGCCTCGGGCATCTCGTCCATCGCACGGGCAAGCGGGATTTCGGCGCTCACATCCGTGCTCCAGCGGCCATCGGCAAAGCGCTCCTGGACCTCGGCGACCACAGCGCCCACCCGCTCGGGCGCTTCCTCGCGCATCCAGGAGGTGAGCCAGAAGCCCTCGATCTGCTTTTGCAGGAAGATGAACTGGCCGATCTCGGTCAGCGCCGGCGGGGTGCTTTCGAGCCGGCCATAAACGATCCAGCGGGCCTTGCGGGGCATGGCAAAAAAGAGCTTGGCCGAGGCCGGACCACCGACCGCGTCGAGCATGATGCGCGGCTTCATCTCGCCCAGCACGCGCTTGGCCTCGGCCTCGAAGCTGTCATCGGTGATGGTGAGTGCCGCGCCCGCGCCCATCGCGGTCAACGCCTCGGCTTGCGCCGCACGGCGCACCGCGGCGATGCACGGGATCCCATGCTCGGCGCCAAGCTGGATCAGGAACTTGCCCAACTGCGAGCCGGCTGCCGTGGCAATGAAGCTCTCGGTGCCGCTGGCGCGCACGATGTCAAACATCGCCATGGCGGTGAGCGGGTTCACGATCAGCCCGGCCGCGTCGCGGTCGGCCACATCGTCGCGCAGCGGGATCAGCGTTTGCGCGTCGGTCAGAGAATACTCCGCCCATGTGCCGGTGCCGGTGCCAAAAAAGCTCACCCGTTTGCCCAAAAGCGGCGTGTCGCCCGCCACAACCTCGCCCACGCCTTCGAACCCTGCTGCGATGCCGGCTTTCCGGGGCTGGCCATAGGCGCCCTTGATGAAGGCGATGTCCGAGGGGTTGGCGGCCGCCCGGGCGATTTTGATCAGCGCCTGGCCCGGCCCAGGCTGCGGCACCGGGACCTCGCGCAGCGCCACAAAGGGCGACATATCCGACAGACGCTGATCCTGGGGTTCGGTGGTATAGCCGTCATGCAGCTGCACCAGCGCCTGCATGGTTGCGGGGATCGTCATGGGGCATCCTCCCGTCGCGTCAGTTTTGACCGGGCTTTCCCCGGCGGGTCATTCAAGCCATTCTCGCGACAATGAAGTCAAGCGACGCCGGACCTGTTTGACGCAGCGTCCGCGAGAAGGGAGGCAAGCATGGCCGATGGGGACGGGTATCTGAACGCGCTCTTTGGGGTAAGCGGCAAGGTCGCTTTGGTCACCGGCGGCGCCACGGGCATCGGGCGGATGGCGGCCGAAGCGCTGGTGCGGGCCGGCGCGCATGTGCTGATCGCCAGCCGCAAGGGCCCGGCCTGCGCCGAAGCAGCCGCGGAGCTGACCGATATCGGCCCCGGCACGGCCGAGGGCTTTGCCGGCGATGTCGGCGACGAGGCAGCCCTGGCTTCGCTGGTCGCCGAGGTCAACGCGCGTACCGACACGCTCCACATCCTGCTCAACAATGCCGGGATCACCTGGGGCGAACCCTATGAGAGCTTTCCGCACGCGCAATGGGGGCGGGTGATGGGGGTCAATGTCGCCTCGGTGTTTTCGCTGACCCGCGACCTGACCCCGCTCCTGTCAGCGGCCGCCACGCCGCAGGATCCGTCCCGAGTGATCAATCTGGGTTCGGTCATGGGCACCGTGCCCCTGGCCGAGGGGGCCTATTCCTACTCCGCCTCAAAGGCCGCTGTGCATCACCTGACCCAGATCCTGGCCGGCGAGCTTGCAGCAAAGAACATCACCGTGAATGCCTTTGCGCCCGGGCCCTTCCCGTCAAAGATGACGCGCTTTGCCATCGGCACCGAGGCCCAGCAGGAGCGGGTCGGCGCCAATGTGCCGCTGGGCCGGGTGGGGCTGCCGGCCGACATCGCGGCGGCCACGCTCTATCTCTGCGGGCCCGGCGGGTCCTATGTTTCGGGCGCGATCCTGCCGCTTGATGGCGGCATGCATATCGTGGGACCCGCCGGCCTCTTTGCCACAGCGGGTGCAGCATGAGCCGGTTTGCCGAAAAAACCGTCCTGATCACCGGTGCGGCGGGCGGGTTCGGGGCTCTTGCGGCGGAAAGCTTCGCCAGCGAGGGCGCGCGCCTGGTGCTGTCGGATCTCGATGCGACGGGTCTGGCAGCACTTGCAGATCGGCTGACCGCGGCCGGGCACAGCGTGGCGCAGGAGGCGGGCAGCGTGGCCGACCCCGCCCTGTCGCATCGGCTGGTGGCGCTGGCGCGCGACCGGTTCGGCCGGCTCGACATCGCGGTCAACAATGCCGGCATCGTCAATCCGCCGGCCAAAACCCCGTTGATCGCCGAGAAAACCGCCCGTGCGGTGATCGAGATCGACCTTTTGGGCGTCTTTTGGGCCTTGCAGGCGCAGCTTCCGGTGATGGAGGCACAGCATCGCGACAGCGGCGCGGGCGGCGTGATCGTCAACATCGCCTCGGTGGCGGGGCTGATCGGCTCGCCCACCCTCTCGATCTATGCCGCGGCCAAGCATGGCGTGGTCGGGCTGACCCGGACGGCGGCCATTGAATATGCCCGCCGCGGCATTCGGGTGAATGCGATCTGCCCGGCCTTTGCGCGCACCGCGATGGTCGATCAGACGCTGGCGATGGCGCCCGACCGCGCCGCGGCCGAGGCTGAGCTTGTGCGCGGTGTGCCGATGCGGCGCATCGGCGAGGCGGCCGAGATCGTGCAGGCGATCCTGTGGGCCGCCGACCCGGCCAACAGCTTCATGACCGGCCAGGCGCTTGCCATCGATGGCGGCATCACCGGCTATTGAGGCCGCCGCCGGCAGGTTTTGATGGGGCCGCATTTGCAGCAGCGGCGCCCATGATCCCTGTGCTGATCGGGCGACCCCGCCCGCGCCAGGCGCGGTTAGACCGCCGTTTTGCGGCGGCGCAGCAGCGCGAACCCGCCGAGACCGGCCAGCAGCAGCAGGCCCGAGGCTGGCAGCGGCACAGGGGTGGTTTCGACCACCTCTTCGATCGACCAAGCCGAGCGGTCATAGTCGGTACGAAACAAATCGCCTTCGGAAGTAGGTCGCGAATACACATCCCCGGCATCTGAGACGATACTCAATACCGAGTCCGCGCGTTGATCAATGAAGAGGAAGTTCACGCTGGATCCGTCGAGCGTCGCCACCGTGGGCCCGGTGATAAGTGAGTACCCCTCCGTCTCATAGGCAACGCCGTTATAGGCCGCCATGCTGAACCCGGTAACATCGAGTGTGTTGCCATCGTCGAGCAGGGTGCCTTCGAACACCCCGCTGATCGCTATGGTATCGGTCTGCTGATAGCTCCAGGCCCAGCTTGCGGCCTGTGCCGGGCTCCACAACCCCAGCGCGGCCAGCGCCAGCGCTGCCGCCAAAAAACGTGTCATCGCAACACCTCCTCACGTTTCAGGCCCCAAATTCGGGGCCTGTTACACAAACGTTCCTGTTTGTTGACCAATGGGTAACATGCGCGTGAACGCGGCAGCAGGTGCTGTAGCTGGCATAGGGTGCGAGAAATGGCGTCAACAGCAGCTATGCCGCGCTCCATCAATTGCGGAGGCTGCAAAGCCATGGGTGATCCTGGATGGGGCAGTTGGCGACGCCGGCAAACGGCGCCGCGTCAGGCCAGCACGCGTCAGGCCAGCACGCGTCAGGCCAGCACGCGTCAGGCCAGCACGCGTCAGATCAGCACCGGCGGAACTGAACCTGACGCACCGAAAACGGGGGCCACGCGATCCCGCGACCCCCGAAGCGGGTGGTTGCCCCGCTCAGGCCGTCTTGCGGCGGCGCAGCAGCGCGAACCCGCCGAGCCCGGCCAGCAGCAGCAGGCCCGAGGCCGGCAGCGGCACAGGGGCCGTGTGGGGCATTTTCTCGATCGACCAGTGCTTGGCCTTGTAGCCACGTTTCACCAGGTAACTGCCCCATGGGTTGGTCGAGACCGTGTTGTGGGGCGACCAGATGTTGAACCCCTTGCTGAAGCTCGAATTGGTGTAGGAAAAGTTCACGAAGGATCCATCCAGCGTGGTGATGCCCGATCCGATATTGGCAAAGTTGGAATTCGCCAGGATGTTCACCGATGGCCCGTACTTAAAGCCGTTGCGGGCGGCCATGCTGACCGAGGTGATGTCAATTGTGTTGCCGTCGCCGCGCAGGGTGCCTTCGATCACCCCGGTCAGCGTATTCCATTTGTTTTGCTTGTAGCTCCAGGTCCAGCTCGCGGCCTCGGCCGGGCTCCAAGAAACCAGCGCCGTCAAAACCAACGCCGCCGCTAAGATACGTGTCATCGCAACCACTCCTCGTCTCGTGGGGCTCCTTAAAGAGCCCTTAAAAAAGGCAAATGTACCGCAGACTGCCCAAGAAGGACACATATCTAACTACCATCCCGCAGATTCCGTCGCCACGTCGCGAAAGTTGTAATCTTTCGCGGGGGGGCATGGGCGGGGCAAGCCGGGCGACCGTGCCCGCTTCCCACCGATTTTATTGGACAAATCCGCTGGGGACCGCAGAACGGCCGCAAAAAAACCCCAGTTGCGGGGCTACGACTGCATCGTGGTTTTTGCTACCCTGCGTTGTTGCTGGTCTGATCGAGGGTGTTATGGGTATCCACCTGTTCGTGATCCGGAGTTGGTACTTCCTGGCGCTGGCCATCGTGGGCACGCTGCACATCACCATTCCTCTGGCGATTGCGACCTATTACGCGACGCGCGACCGTGAACCGCTCACGATGCTGCTGTTCGTGCCGGTTTTCTTTGTCACGATCGCGTATCTCAACGTCAACGCGATGCGCGCGGTCATTCGCTCCTACGGGCTGACCGGCGAGCCTGAATTTATGAACACCGTCAAAGCGGTGTTCCGGCATTTCTTCCTCGACACGCTGTTGCCGCTGCAGATCGCCTTCGTGCTCGCCGCTTTGGTTGCGTTTGGGATTTACTATGGCATCGATCAGAGCTTCCTGATCATCGGTCTGTTCGATCCGCGCCAGGTGGAAGAGCTCGATTCGATGATGGCGCTCGCTCAGGGCGCGCTGCCGGTCAAGCTGACGGTGCTGATCAATATCTTTGTGGTCCTGCCCTATATCTATCCGGTGATTTTGTGCATCTTCGGGGTCTCCATTGCCTCCGGCGCGGCCAGCGCCTCGGCATCCCCGCCCGGTCATCTGCCGATCCACGCCCCGGGTGCGAAGTTCTGGCACATCATTGCCACCATCCTGGTCAATGGCACGCTGGTCGGGCTGCTCTTCACTGCAACCGCCATCGGCACAGCGGTCAGCAATTTTTCGGGCGATCAGATCCTGCCCTCGGTCGGGCTGGGGATCATGGGCGTGGTGCTGATCATGGGCTACTTCAACACCTATGTGGTGTTTGCGCTTGCCTATTGCGCGCATGAGGAGAAGGCCCGGGAAGAGCGGTCGATGATCAGCAATCTGCGCCGGTATGGCATGTATGATGATGAGTTGGACGTGCGCGCGCTGCGGCATCAGCGGATGGGCACCAGCCCCGGCGCGGCCGAATAGGCCAGGCGGCGCGGGCCCCAACCACCGCTGGCCCCAAACACCTGCCGGCACTGACGAAACAGCGATGGCCAGGTCTGCCTGCCCGCGTCAGGTCAGGCCGAGAACATCGATCATGTCGTATTCGCCCGGCGACTGGTCCTGCCCCCAAAGTGCGGCCCGGACCGCACCGCGGGCAAAGATCTGCCGGTCGGTCGCGATGTGGCGCAGCACGATGCGCTCGCCCGCCCCGGCAAACACCACATCATGCTCGCCGACCACATCGCCACCGCGCAGCGCGGCAAGCCCAATGGCGCCGTCCCGCCGTGCGCCGGTTTGCCCGTCTCGGCCGCGATCGGCCATCTCATCCAACGCGATGCCGCGACCCTGGGCGGCCGCCTCGGCCAGCATGAGCGCGGTTCCCGATGGCGCATCGACCTTGTGGCGGTGATGCATCTCGACAATCTCGATGTCGAATTCAGGCCCCAGAGCCTGCGCAAGCTGGCGGGTCAATCTGGTCAACACATTCACGCCCAGGCTCATATTGCCGGCCCGCACGATCACCGCATGGCGCGCGGCAGGGCCAAGCCGGGCCAGCTCATCGGCCGAAAACCCGGTGGTGCCGATGACATGCACAGCCCGGGCCTGGGCGGCCAGCCGGGCATGGGCAAGCGTTGCGGCCGGCGCGGTGAAGTCGATGAGCGCGCGGGCGGTCAACAGCACCTCGGCCGGATCGCTGGTCACCACCAGCCCGCGGGGCGCCGAACCCAGGCAGCTGCCAAGATCTGCGCCGATCCAGGCATGGCCCTCCCGCTCGGTCACGCCGGCCAGACGGGTCTTCGGCTCTTCGTCGATTGCAGCAACCAGCATCTGACCCATGCGGCCGGACACACCGGCCACAGCGACCGGCAGCGGGGCGGAGGGCGAAGTGCCAGCCTCAGCCATCGGCCCGGGCCAGCATGCGGCCAAGCGGCCGGCCTCCCAATACATGGACGTGGTAGTGCGGCACTTCCTGCACGGCCGCCTCGCCGGAATTGGCGATCAGGCGGTACCCGCCGCCGCCATCCGGTGTGACGCCCGCCGCCTGGCACACAGCGCCGACCGCGCGCGTAAAGTCGAGGATTTCGGCATCGCTGGCCCGGGCGGCAAAATCATCGGCATTGACATAGGCGCCCTTGGGGATGACCAGCACATGGCAGGGCGCCTGCGGGGCAATATCCTCGAACGCCAGGCAGTGCTCGGTGTCCAGCACGGTCTTGTTGGGGATCTCGCCGCGCAGGATCTTGGCGAACACGTTCTGGGCATCATAGGTGTAGGGCATTGGCTGCTCCGCTTAGGCAAAGATCCGGGTGGCGTCGAACCGCCCGTCGAGCTGGTCTGCGCCGACATCCAGAAACGCGGCCACCTGCGCAACCGCTTCGGCGGGATCGGTCTGCGGGCAAATGCTCCGATGCACAAGTCCCGGATTTTTGGCGACGGTCTGCCGCTCCAGCGCAATCTGGTTGCGCAACGCCCCGATGACGTCACGGGTTGTCGTCCCGGATCCATCCTCGGAGTTCAGGCCGATGCGTCGGGCGTGGGCGATCATAAAGGCATCGGTGAGCGGCGCGGCAAGCTCCAGCACCTGCACTTGGCATGGATCCCGGGCCAGATCGTCGAGGATGTCGGTCTGCCCGGGATCGAGGCAGAAGATCAGCTGATCGGTGGCGACCGCCGCAAAAAGCAGATGCAGAAAGGCACGGCGGTGCAGGCGGCGTTTGGCCCGGGGCTGCGATAGTCCGCCCAGAGGCGGCAGGCCTGCCACCTCCTCATCGAAAAGATAGCCGAAGGCTGGCATGAGCCCGCTGGCCTGCGCGACGAACCGCTTGCCCAGATCCCAATCCTTGCACAGCACCACGCAGACCCGGCGCCCGTCGCCGATGTTCCGCCCCGTTTCCCAGATCCGCGGCGCGCCGCGGCGACCATGGCGCCCGAGCCAGGTGAAATAGCCAAAGAGCCGGCCCAGATCGACCCCATCGGCGGCCGTCTCGGCCGGTGCGGCATAGATCTCGGCCATGCGCCGGCGCAGCCCGTCGGCGCCGGCCGCAACCTTGCGGGCAAACAAATGTCCCTCACGTTCCAACAGATCTGCATGATCGTCATAGAGGACCATTGGCAGACCGTAATCGGAGAACGCAAAGAAGGTCAGCGGACGGTTTTCAAGCTCGGATCGGGGCGTGAGATGCGCGACCAGGGTCTGAAAGAAGATCTCGTCGGGGATCCATGTCGTGCGAAAAAACCGCAGCACAGACGGGTTTTTGTCGGCATAGTCGAGCACCCGCAGCGCGGTTTTGCGGCGCAGCACCCACCATTGCGAGCCGATTTGTATACGCAGACCGCGCGGTGTGGCGCGGGCCAGTCCAAGGCGCCGCTGCGCGTGCATCAGCGCATAGAAGAGCCGCTTGCTTTTGCGTTCATTGACGTAATGGCGGTAGATCAACCGTTCTTCCTTCAAGCCGGTTCTGATCCAGTCGCTGTCCAGGAAATCCTTGTGCTCGATAAAGTCGCGGTCGATGGCATTGAGAAACTGGGCGATGTGGGCCCGGGGCTTGATGGGCGTGCAATCGCCCGAGAGGAGGTAGAAATGGGTGGCCTCCGGAAATCGATCCAGCGCTGTGCGCAACAGGTTGAGCGTTGCCTGGACCAGCGACCATTCCCCCCATCCGCAACGCACGCGCGGGGCAAAAGCGATCTGCGGCACCCCGTGCAATTCGCTTTGCAGCCGGTTGAAGGCCGAAGCCGGGGAGTTGCGGTCAAAATGGATTGCAACCGCGTCGCCAAACTGCGCCAGCATGCGGGCGCGTTCGGCCAAACCGTCGGCATCCTTATGTGCCAGGATCAGATAGGCGATCTGCGTCATAGAATTTTGTGCCGTCACTTCAGTCGCCAACGCACCGATCTTAATTGCGCGTGCCCGTGCATTGCGGATTTAGCGGCCAGCAGGTGCGGCTGTAAAGGCTCAGCATGCGGCTTGACAGCTCCCCCCGGCATGCTGACTATTTCTGGGTCGGAGGATGCGTGAATGGCCTTTCCCGGTGTCTGGATGACCCAGAGCGAGACGTTTCTTTACCGGGTCGTGCCGAAATGCGCCTGCTCAACCATTGGGCAGGCGATGTATTACTCCGACCATGGTCATTTCTTCGACGGTGACATCCACGATGCCACCGAAGGGCTGCACAAATGGGCGCTCGAAGAAAGCCAGTCGCGGATCGCGGAGCGGGCCAGCGCACAGGACCTGACGACCTTTACCTGTGTGCGAAACCCCTACACCCGCATTCTGTCGTGCTTTTTTGACAAGATCTGCGGCATCCAGCGAAACGGCAACCGCTATCGCGGCCGGTTTCTGGCGCCGCTTCTTGCGCGCTATGGGGTCACTGTGGAGGGCGAGTTCGACCAGATCGCGATGTTCCGGCGGTTTCTCTTGTTTGCGCGCGACACCATTCGCTACCGCAAGCCGATGGACCCGGACATTCACTGGTCGGCCTGCGCGGGCCATGTCTCAACGCTGATCTCGGGCGGCGGACGCTATGATGCGGTCTTTGCCACCGAGGATCTGACCGCGGGGCTGCAGCATGTTTTCGATGCGGTCGAAACGCCGCATCGGGTGACGGTTGCGGAGATGCCGCGGTTCAACGAATCCCAGGGCCATGGGCCCAAACGCGCTTATCCGATTGAAGCTTATTTCGACGATTTGGCCATTCATCTGATGCACGAGATCTATCGGCGCGACTTCAACCTTTTCGGCTATGATCTCAATCCCGGGTCGGGCGGCCCAACGGCGCAGATCGACCTCGACCGGCTGCATGCCAAATTCGCGAATTAGCCGCCGCGGCTATTTGAGCTTCTGCGCGAAGTAGGTGGCCAGGAACGCCATCACGATCATCAGACCATTGAGCCCGTCGATCTGGGTCTTCATGCCCTGAAGCTGCTTGTCCAGGGGCTGGGTGGTCTGCAGCGTGCCGCTTTTGACGTCCTTTTGCGCATCCTTCAAAAGCTCGCCCGCGGCCTTGATGACCTTGGCCAGGGCCTTGGCGACGTCATCCTTGCGCTTGCGCTCCTCATCGGCGCCGTCAAGGATCGCCTTGATCGCCAGATAGCTCTTGCGCAGCGTGTCATGCTGGGCCTTGAGCCGCTTCCAGGATGCAAGGCCGCCGCCGCGCCCACTGATGCCGGCGCGATCGCGCGCGGCCTGCTGGCCCACCTTTTTCTTGCTGTCGGCCCGGTCCGCCGTGCGGTCTTTGGCACGGTCAAGGTTCTTCATTTGGTGACGAGGGCGGGTTGCCATGCGCGCCTCCCTTGGCTTTTGCCGCCCCAGACTACCGCAAGTTGCGCCGCGATGCCACGCTCAGAGCCCGGCCTGCCGGAACATCGCCGCCAGGTCGGCTTCAGGACGCGCGCCGATATGCCCGATGATCTCGCCCGCGGCGATGCAGCCCATCCGTCCGCAATCGGCAAGGTCGCGCCCCGCTGCCTGACCGTGAAAGAACCCGGCCGCGAACAGATCGCCGGCCCCGGTCGCATCGACGACCGCGGCCGCCTCGGCCGGCACCTCGCGCCGATCTGCCCCCCGGATCAGGATCGCGCCTTTCTCGCCGACCGTGCAGGCCACCGTCTCCACCTCGGCTGCAGCGGCGGTCAACGCCTCGTCCAAAGAGCCGGTCTGGTAGAGCGACATGATCTCATGCTCATTGGCAAAAAGCAGGTCGATCTCGTCGCGCACCAGCGTGCGGAACGCGTCGCGATGCCGCTCCACGCAAAACGGATCCGACAAGGTGACCGAAATGCGCCCGCCAGTGCCCTTGCAGGCTGCGATCGCCTTGGAAAAGGCCTCGTGGCTGTCGGGCCCGTCGAAGCGATAGCCCTCCAGATACAGCCATTCGGCGCTGGCCATGATGCGTTCGTCGATATCGGCGGGCGACAGAAACTCCGACACGCCCAGATAGGTGTTCATCGACCGCTCGCCATCGGGGCTGACCAGCACCATGCAGCGCCCGGTTTCGGCATCGTGATCCTTGGGCGCAAGCGGCGTGTCATAGCTCGCCCCCATGGCCCGCAGGTCATGGGCAAAGATCGCGCCAAGCTGATCGTCCTTGACCTTGCCGACATAGGCCACGCGGTTTCCCAACGCCGCCAGCCCGGCAATCGTGTTGGCACCCGACCCGCCCGAGATCTCCATCGCCGGCCCCATATGCCCGTAAAGCTCGGCCGCGCGCGCGGTGTCGATGAGCTGCATGATGCCCTTCTCGACCCCGTTCTGGTCCAAAAAGCTGTCTTCGATATGGGCAAGCACATCGACAAGCGCGTTGCCGATGCCGACGATCTGGAAGTCTTTCATGCGGTCTTGTCCTCAAATTGACAGATGTCCTGGATCACACACTCGCCACAGCGGGGTTTACGTGCGGTGCATATGTAGCGCCCGTGCAAGATCATCCAGTGATGGGCGTGCAGCTGGAATTCGGCCGGAACATGATCCTCAATCGCGCGTTCGACCGCGTCGACGGTCTTGCCGACCGCCAGTCCGGCGCGGTTGCCGAGCCGGAAGATATGCGTGTCGACGGCCTGGGCCGGCAGGCGAAACCACATGTTGAGCACGACATTGGCCGTCTTGCGCCCCACTCCGGGCAGCGCCTGCAGGGCGGCGCGTGAGGAAGGCACAATGCCCTCGTACTCCTCAACCAGGATCCGGCTGAGCTTGATGACGTTCTTGGCCTTGTTGCGGTAAAGCCCGATGGTCTTGATGTGCTCGATCAGCCGTTCTTCGCCGAGCTCGAGCATTTTTTGGGGCGTGTCGACGGTCTCAAAAAGCGTCGCGGTGGCGCGGTTCACGCCCTTGTCGGTGGCCTGGGCCGACAGCGCCACGGCCACCAACAGTGTGTAGGCGTTGACATGGTCGAGCTCGCCCTTGGGTTCGGCCTCGGCCGCCTGAAAGCGCGAAAAAGCGGCATGCATCTGGGCATAGGCAAGCTGGGCGACCATGCCGATCAACTGGCATGTTTGTCCGGGCCGGGCAAGGGCACGACCCGGGCGCGCAGACGCTAGAACGAAAACACGTCCTCGATGGGCATCAGGAACGGTGTCTCGACAGGATCGGGATCGGCCGACTGCTTTGTGTCGTCCAGCGGCTCATAGGTCCCGCCGGTCTTGTGGCCGATCTTGAGGATCACGAATTCATCGGCTGCCGGTTCGTCGAGGATAATGAGCTTGGGCTTGCCGATCACATGTGCCGGCACCGGCCCGGGGACGGCCAGCGCCGCGCTCTCGATATCCTCGGCAATGATGAAAAGCGGCTTTGACTGCGTCGTCTTGGTCATCGTCATCTCCCTGCCGCACCGGGGATGGGTCGCGGCCTCAGGACAAAAAAACCGAACGCAGGGGTTTGCTACGCGACGCCCGATATGTGAGGTGGTTCACGCAATTCCGCAGTGACCGGCGTCACGGCCGGGCACGGAACGCAACGAAACGGGCGGGGAGGCGGTGGATGGCAGAAAAATCGACCCGGGCCTCGGTGCAGGAGGCAAAGCAGATCCTGGCCGAGGCGGAAACAGCGATGCGGCACGCCATCGCCTCGATGGCCGACGGGCCGGCGCGCGGGCGGGTGATCCAGGACCGCTGGGCGGTCTGGCAGATGCTGGGCCAGGCCAAGCGCTATTTCAGCCAGGCCGGGCAGGACGAATTTCTGGACCGCGTGGTGTTTCAGCGCAAACGCGGCGGCGTCTTTGTCGAGATCGGCGCCTATGACGGGATCACCGGCTCCAACACGCTTTTTTTCGAAGCGTTTCGCGGCTGGTCCGGGCTGCTGATCGAAGCCTCGCCCACTTACTTTGAGCGCGTGGCCGAAACCCGCGACACCCTCTGTCTGCAGCTTGCCGTGGCGCCCGAGCCCGGTGAGGTCGCCTTTCTCGACATCAAGAAGGGCTACACGCAGATGGGCGGCATCGTCGACAGTTTGGGCCAACAGGCGCTGGCCGCGATCGAGGCCGACGACCGCACCGATGCCGAGGTCATCCAGATCGAGGCCAAGCCGCTTGCCGATATTCTGCGCGAGAACGCGCTGACCCGGGTCGATTACCTCTCCATCGACATCGAAGGCGGTGAGCTCGCGGTGCTGGAGCGCTTTCCCTTTGCCGAGTTCGACATCCATGCCTGGTCGATCGAGGTCAATGAGGAAACCCCGCGCATCGGTGAGCTTATGACCGCCGCGGGATATGTTTTGGCCGCCCATATTGGCGTCGATCAGATTTGGGTCAAAGGGGTCGATACGGCGGAGGAGGAGGGATGAGCGTGGCCCATGATGCGGGAACGAGCGGCGTTATGCGCGCCATGGTGCTGACCGGGCATGGCGGGCTTGATCGCTATCACTGGCATGAGGATTGGCCCCGGCCGGTGCCCGGCCCGTCGGAGATCCTCATCAAGATCGGCGCCTGTGGGCTCAACAACACCGTTGTGAACACGCGCGTGGGCTGGTACTCCAAGGCAGTGACCGGCGCGACGGGCGAGGAGAATGCAGCGGCCGCGGCGGCCGATCCCTCCTGGGGCGGCAGGCCGTTGGCCTTTCCCCGCATCCAGGGCGCCGATGCGGTGGGCGCGGTGGTCGCGGCCGGTGCCGAGGTCGACCCGGCCCTGATCGGCAAGCGGGTGATGGTCGATGGCTGGCAGCGCGATTGGTCGGACCCGGAAAACCCCGACAAGGCGCGCTATTTCGGCTCCGAGCTCAATGGCGGCTTTGCGGAGTACACGGTCGTCGATCATCGCGGCGCGGCGGTGGTCGAAAGCCCGCTCAGCGATGCAGAGCTCGCGACCTTCTCATGCTCCTACACCACGGCCGAGGGCATGCTGAGCCGGGCATCGGTGGGGCCGTCGGATACGGTGCTGGTCCCCGGTGCCTCCGGCGGGGTCGGCGGCGCGCTCGTTCAGCTTGCCCGGCTGCGCGGGGCGCGGGTCATCGCCATGTCTGGCGCCGAGAAGCAGGAGGCCGTGGCTGCGCTGGGGGCTGCCCGCGTGCTGCCGCGCGCGCCGGAGGATCTGGCCGCGGCGCTGGCGGGCGAGCGCATCGACGTGGTGGCGGATGTCGTCGGCGGCCCGGCCTGGGAAGGGCTGATCGACAGCCTTGCCCGCGGCGGGCGCTATGTGACCTCGGGCGCCATCGCCGGGCCGGTTGTGCCGCTTGATCTGCGCACGCTCTATCTGCGCGATCTGAGCTTTTTTGGCTCCACCGTCGTGCCGCCCGGCACGCTGCAGCGGATCGTGGGCTTGATCGAGGCGGGGGATCTGGCGCCGCGTCTGGCCGCGACCTATCCGCTGGCGGATTTGCGCGAGGCCCAGTCCGCCTTCATCGAAAAGCGCCATGCGGGCAATATCGTGGTGGTGCCCTAGCCGCTCAGAAATATCCCGTCCAGCCG
>JBCDDO010000004.1:0-17672 GCA_039180245.1 Pseudomonadota bacterium
GCGGCCAAGGCCGAGCCCCGCGCGCATCCGGATCTGGGCGTCGATCTTGCCGGGCTGACCGATCGGCCCTGCAAATACGGGTTTCACGGAACGATCAAGGCGCCGTTCCGCCTTCTGGATGCGCAGAGCGCACCGGCCCTGGTCGAGGCTTTTGAACGGCGTGCATCCGAGATGGCGCCCTTTGAGATGCCGCCTTTGGTGCCCCGCTGGCTCGGCCCCTTCATGGCGCTGGTGCCCAGTGCCGAGGCCCCGGGTTTGGCCGCGTTTGCCGACGCGTGGGTGCAGTCGCTGGAGGCGTTTCGCGCCCCGCTTAGCGCCCAAGACATCGCTCGGCGGCGCAAATCCGGCCTGACAGAGCAGCAGGATGCTCATCTGCTGCGCTGGGGCTATCCGTATGTCTTTGAGGAGTTTCGCTTTCACGTCACGCTGACCGGGCCGGTCGCTGACCCTGCGGTCCGGGAGGCGGCGCAGAAGGCTGCGCAGGCCTGGTTCGGGCCGATGCTCGGCGCGCCGGTCCCGGTTCGCGAGATTTGCCTGTTCGGTGAGGCCGATGACGGGCGGTTTGCCGTCATTGCGCGCGGGCGGCTCGGCGTCTGAGCTCGACGCACCGGCTGCCACACTCTTTACCGAATCGCTGTATCTTCTCAGCGGCAGCGGGCCGGGATTGGCGGCCCGTTTCATGTGTAGGAGGCGTGTGTGCTGGGCTTTGACGAGACCTATCTGCTTTTGGGCTTTTTCGTTTTGGCGGTTTTGACGGTGCTGATGCGCAGCCGGCGACTGACCGGCACGCCGCGCAGCAAAAACGACCCACATGGTTGGACAAATGACGGCGATACGGGCGATGGCGGCTCCGATTGAGCCCGGCGCATCGCATTGCGTGTTGCGGGCGACGGGCCAAAACACCTGGCGCAGCGATGCGCCTGTCCGAGCCAAGCTGGTATCGACCGTCTTGGGCGCCTATTGATGGCGTATGGTGAAGCCAGACCCTCCGGCCTCCGCAGCCGATCCAAACAACACGGGCTCTTGGACCCCGCCATCCGGCATCGGGGAGGCTGAGGAGACGCAACCCGCGCGGACCGCGCCGCTCTGGGCCAGCATTCGCGATGCGTTGGGCGCTGATTTGGCCGCGGGGCGCTATGGGGCGGGCGACCGCCTGCCGTCAGAAAACCTCCTCGCCCGCCGATTCGGCGTCAACCGGCACACGGTGCGGCGCGCTTTGGCTGCGCTGAGCGAGGCGGGCGCGATCCATGTGCGGCGCGGCGCCGGCGCAACGGTCACCGGGGCGCCGATCGCCTACGCGATCGGCCCGCGAACCCGGTTCAGCGACAATCTGCGCAACAGTGGCCGAGAGCCGCAGACGCGCCTGCTGCGGGTCGAGACGTTGCGCGCGGATCAGGAGCTTTCCGGGCTGCTCGGCCTAACCAAGGGCGACCCGGTCCATGTCTCCGAAACCGTTGGCCTGGCCGATGACGTCCCGGTCAGCCACGCGACCCGGTTCTACCCGGCCGAGCGGTTTCCCGGTCTGTTGGAGGCGTTGGCGCAGACGGGTTCGGCAAGTGCTGCTTTGAGCGCTTGCGGGCTGCCCGACTATCGGCGCGCCTGGACGCGGATGGCCGCGGAGGCCGCACCGGCCGAGATTGCCGCACATCTTTGGCTGGAGCCGGGCGCGCCACTTTTGGCCACGCGTTCGCTCAATATCGACACTGCGGGCCACCCGGTTGAATACGGCCACACCCGGTTTGCCGGCGGGCGTGTTGAGCTGTCGGTCGAGGGTCCCGTTGCGCCGCCGCAAGAGGCAGCCGCGCCGCGGCGCATGCCATAAGCGCAGCAATCGGCGAAAAACAGCGCGCCGCCGGCCGGCAGACTTGCCAGCGATGCGGAATGCAATGCAGGGTTGGCGGATCGACAGGGGAGCCTTGGCGGCGTGCCATTCTATGAACTTGCGGACCAAAGCGGCGAAACTCGGCCGCCCTATCGGCCTGTCCTGGACTGGATCGGCGAAACCGGTCCGGACCTATTGCGCAAGCGCCGCGAAGAGGCCGAAGCGATCTTTCGGCGCATCGGCATCACCTTTGCGGTCTATGGCGAGGGCGGCGATCCGGAGCGGCTGATCCCCTTCGATCTGATCCCCCGGGTCTTCGATGCCGCGGAATGGGCGCGGCTGGACCGGGGCATTCGCCAGCGGGCCCAGGCGCTGAACGCCTTTCTCTATGATGTCTATCACCGTGGCGAGATTTTGCGCGCCGGCATCATCCCCGAGGCGCTGGTCTACCAAAACTCCGCCTTCTTGCCGCAGATGATCGGGTTTGATCCGCCCGGGCGGGTCTATTCGCATATCGTGGGCATCGACATCGTCCGCACGGGCGCGGACAGCTTTCAGGTCTTGGAGGACAATTGCCGCACGCCTTCGGGCGTGAGCTACATGCTGGAAAACCGCGAGATCATGATGCGGATGTTTCCCGATCTCTTCACCGGCGGCGCGGTGGAGCCGGTCGACAGCTATCCCGCGGCGCTTTTCAGCACGCTGGCCGAGCTGGCGCCGCCGGCCTGCAAGGGCGAGCCCACCATCGTGCTGCTCACCCCGGGTTCGTTGAACTCGGCCTATTACGAGCATTCCTTTCTGGCCGATCTGATGGGCATCGAGCTTGTCGAGCCGCAGGATCTTCTGGTCGATGACGGGTTTGTGTGGATGCGCACCACGCGCGGCCGGCAGCGGGTGGATGTGATCTACAAACGCATCGACGATGATTTCATCGATCCGTTGAGCTTTCGCGCCGACAGCCTGCTGGGCATTCCCGGTATCTTCGATGCCTACCGGGCCGGGCGGGTGACCCTGGCCTCGGCGCCCGGGGCAGGGATTGCCGATGACAAGGCGATCTACATCTATGTGCCCGAAATGATCCGCTTTTATCTCGGCGAGGCGCCGATCCTTGACAATGTGCCGACCTGGCAATGCGCCCGGCCCGACGAATGCGCGCATGTGCTCGACAACCTTGCTGAGCTGGTGGTCAAGGAGGTGCACGGATCGGGCGGCTATGGCATGCTGATCGGGCCAAAAGCGACCGAGGAGGAACGGGCGGCCTATGCCAAGCGCATCGAGGCTGCACCGGGCGAGTTCATCGCGCAGCCCACGCTTGATCTCTCGACCGCGCCCACGCTGACCGAAGCGGGGCTTGCCGGCCGGCATGTCGATTTCCGCCCCTTCTGCCTTGTGGGCCGACAGATCCGCCTGGTGCCCGGCGGGCTGACCCGGGTTGCGCTGCGCGAAGGCTCGCTGGTGGTCAATTCCAGCCAGGGCGGCGGCGTCAAGGACAGCTGGGTGCTGAGGAGGTAGCGGGCATGCTCAGCCGGACTGCCGAGAACCTCTATTGGATGGCGCGCTATCTGGAGCGGGCCGAGAGCACGGCGCGGCTGATCGAAATGGGCCAGCGCATGACCATGTTGCCCGGGGTGGGCGATCAGGCCGAGTGGCGCTCGGTCATTCAGACCACGGGCGCGGCGGAGTACTTCAAGACCGCCGGCCCGATCAACGAAGCCGCGATCGTGCGCGGGCTCGTGCTTGAGCGTGACAACCCGGCGTCGATCCATGCCTGTCTGGCCCAGGCGCGCGCCAATGGAAAAGCAGTGCGCACGGCCCTGACCCAAGAGATGTGGGAGGCGCTCAACGATGGCTGGCGGCGGCTGGAGGCCACCGATGAGGTGACCGCGCGGCGCGATCTGCCGGCGATCCTCGACTGGGTCAAGGCGCGGGCGGCGACGTTCCGGGGGGCGGCCGAAACCGGCATGCTGCGCAATGGCGGCTATGATTTCCTGCGGCTTGGCGGGTTTATCGAGCGCGCCGACACCACGCTGCGGCTGCTCAATGTAAAGTATTTCGTGCTTTTGCCCGAAACCGATGTCGTGGGCGGGGGGCGCGACTATCACCAATGGACCTCGGTCCTGCATGCGCTCTCGGCCATCCGGGGATATCACCACATTTACAAAGGCGACTATGCGCCTTGGAAGATTGCCGATTTTCTGCTCCTCAACACCGATTTTCCCCGCTCGGTGGCGTTTTGCTACCAGCAGATCTGCGTGTGCCTGTCGCAGCTCGACCGGCGGCACGAAACCGCGCATGTCTGTCACAAGACCGCCCGTGCAGCGCTTGAACGCTTGCAGGGGCGCCAGATCGAGGAGATCTTCGACAGCGGTCTGCACGAATGCGTCAACGCGTATATCGGGCTGACCGCGCGTGTGTCGGCCGAGATTTCCCGCTGCTACCATTTTTGAGGACCGCATGCGTCTGACCGTGCGTCACAACACCCGCTACGATTACGCGCCGATGGCCGAGCGCGTCGCGCTGCGGCTGCGGCTTTGGCCGTCAAGCTTCGACGGCCAGGCGCGGGTCGATTGGACGGTGCGGGTGAACGGGGCGGAGGTGGCCGCGCTGGTCAAGGATGCCTGGGGCAACCTGGTCGGTCTTTGGCGCAGCACCGAGGGCGAGACCGATGTGGAGATCGAGGCGCATGGCAGCGTCGCGACCGAAGACAAGGTCGGCATCGTGAGCGGGCTTCCGCGCCACCCGCCGCCGGCGGTGTTCTTGCGCGAGACCGCGCTGACGTCACCGGCAGCCCCCGTGCGCGCCTTTGCCGAGGCGGTCGACGGCCCGGGGCCCGAGGCCGGACGCTTGGCCTGGCTCCATGCGCTCAGCGAGGCTGTGGCCGAGGCCGTGCGCTACCGGCCTGCGGCCACGACGCCGGCAACGAGCGCTGCGGCGGCGCTGGAGCTTGGCGCCGGGGTTTGCCAGGATCAAACGCATCTCTTTATGGCGGCCGCGCGCTCACAGGGCGTGCCGGCGCGCTATATCGTGGGCTATCTGGCCGAGGATGCGACGGAGGAAGCGGCCGAGGATGAGGCGGCCTTCGAGACCCATGCCTGGGCCGAGGCATTTGTGCCCGATATCGGATGGATCGGGTTCGATGCCACCCATCGGCGCTGCCCGACCGAGCACTATGTGCGGCTGACCTGCGGTCTCGATGCTGCCGATGCAGCGCCAGTGAACGGTGTCGTTCTGGGTCAGGCTGATGTGGCGATGTCTGCCCATGTCGAGATCGCGCCCGATGCCGCGGGCGGAGCCTCCCAGGGACAGTCGCAATGACCGGCCTTTTTGCCGCGCGCAGCCGCCATTTGCGGGGATCGCGCGACGCATGACCTATTGTGTGGGGATCTGCCTGGCCGAGGGCCTGGTCATGCTGTCGGACACCCGGACCAATGCCGGGCTCGACAATATCTCGCGGTTTCGCAAGATGTTCACCTGGTCTGTGCCCGGTGAGCGCACGATCGCTTTGATGACAGCGGGCAATCTGTCGGTCACCCAAGGGATCGTCACCCGCATCGACAAGGAGATCGCGCGCGCCGAGGCGGGAGAAAATGTCGAGACGGTGCTGAACGCCGACAGCACCTTTCGCGCCGCGCAGATGGTCGGGATCCTGATGCGCGAGATGCAGCAGCATCACCGCGACCCGCTGATGGCCCAGGGCGTGTCGTCGGATGCATCGGTGATCATCGGCGGTCAACGGCGCGGCGGGCGGCCACGGCTGTTTTTGGTCTATGCCGCTGGCAATTTCATCGAAGCGACCGAGGATTCGACCTTCCTGCAGATTGGCGAGCACAAATACGGCAAGCCGATCCTCGACCGGGTCATCACCCGCAACACCTCGATCAGCGACGCGCTCAAAGCGGCCTGTGTGTCAATGGACAGCACCATCCGGTCAAATCTGTCGGTGGGCATGCCGCTCGATCTGGTGGTCATCCGCTCGGGCATGTTCGGTTTCGACATCAATCAGCGCATCGAGGCGGACGATCCGGACTTCCTGCGCGTCTCGACGGGCTGGGCCGAGGCGCTGCGCGGCGCGTTCGACACGCTGCCGGTGCTTTGGGAAAGCGGGTGACCCGCGCGCAGCAGGCCCCGGATCCGTCCGGCTGGCCAGTCTGCCCGCTCTGCCTGCGGCCCATGCCGCCTTGCGTGCCGCAAAACCGGCACCATCTGGTTCCCAAACTAAAGGGCGGCGCGCATGGGCCGACCGTTTTGATGCATCGGATGTGTCACAATGAAATCCATGCAGTGCTGAGCGAAGCCGAGCTGGCACGTGCCTATGCAACGCCCGAAGCGTTGCGCGCCCACCCGCATCTGGCGCGCTTTGCCAGTTGGTTGCAGACCAAGCCGCTGGAATTTCACACCAAATCCCTGCGCAATCGGCGCCTGCGGCGCTGACGCAACCGGCCGGCGCGGGCCTGCGCGCGCAAAGGCCGAACGCTGGCCGAATCGCACGCCGCAAAACCGGTTAAGGATGGATTAAGCGCTGCGTGGCGAATGGCGGCAATTTGCGCTAGATTTGCAACCATTCCGCGTGGGTCGAGGGACGGCACAGGCGGGTCCGGAGCGGTCGTCGGAGCGGGGCGGCAAACGGGTGGGTGCAAATGTCTGGCGCTGTTTTTGGCGAAGATCCGGCATGGGTCGTTGGCAGCGGCTCTGTCGCGTTACCCTCTCGGCTGAGCGACGCGGATATCGACCCGCGCGACAGGGGCGGACTGCCGGGCTCCGGCATCGACCGGGCCGATTTTGCCGCCGCCTCGGCAGCACTTCTCTCCGGATTTGCTTGGCATGGCGGCACGGCGAGCTACGCCTTCCCCGACGCGGCGGAGGATTACCGCATTGGCTATCCGGCCAGCGCACCGCTGCGTGATTTCGGGCAGTTCAGCGACACCCAGCAGGCGGCCGCCCGTGCGATTTATGCCCAGGTTGACGCGGCCACGGATCTGGCTTTGCGCGAGCTCGGCGACACCGCAGATGCAACCGCAGATATGCGTCTGGCCCTCAGCGATGCGGCAACGACCGCCTATGCCTATTATCCCGGTCCGATGGCGGAATCCGGCGATGTCTGGATGCATAACGGCGTGCCCAACTGGGCCGGGACCGAGATTTTTGCCGACCCCAAGCCCGGGAGCTATGCCTGGCACACGCTCCTGCATGAGATCGGACATGCGCTGGGGCTCAAACATGGCCATGAGCCGGGCGGCACCAACCGGCAGCTCCTGCCCGTCGAATATGACAGCATGGAGTTTTCGGTGATGACCTACCGCTCCTATGTGGGTGCGCCGGACACCGCCTATCGCAACGGCATCTGGGGCTTTGCGCAAAGCCTGATGGTGCTCGACATCGCCGCGCTGCAAGACCTTTATGGCGCGGATTACACCGCACATGCCGGCGACACGGTCTATGCCATCGACCCGGCCACCGGCGCATTGATCGTCAACGGCGCGATCGCAGCGATGCCCGGCGCCAATGTCGTGTTTCGCACGCTTTGGGATGGTGGCGGGCGCGACGTCTATGATTTTTCAGCCTATGACCGGGCACTCAGCATCGACCTTGTGCCGGGGCGGTTTGTCGATCTCGACCCGGGCGGCACCGCGCAACGTGCCGATCTGGGCGATGGCAATTTCGCGCGCGGCCATGTCTTTAACGCGTTGACCCATCGCGGCGATCAACGCTCGCTGATCGAGGATGCGCTGGGCGGGCAGGGCGACGATCTGATCATCGGCAACAGCAGCGCCAACCGGCTGGAGGGCGGGGCCGGCGCCGACCGCATCTGGGGCGGGCAGGGTGCCGACAGCCTGTTGGGCGGCAGCGGCGCCGACAAGCTCTTTGGGCATGACGGTCGGGACGTGCTGATCGGCGGGTCGGGGCGCAACGTGCTGGTCGGCGGGACAGACAGCGACGCGTTTCATCTCTCGGACGATGGCGGCCGCCAGGTGATCCGAGATCTGACGCCGGAGGATGTGGTGGTGCTGCCCGCCGGGCTCGAACTGGCGGATTTCGCTGTCGTTGAGCGCGGCGATGTGCGACTCGCCCACAGCTCCGGATCGGCGCGCCTGCTGGGTGTGACGCTTGATGAAATGGACATGCTGATCTTTGCATAACCCGGCCGATTTGCGCCGATGACCCCACGGAAAAACGGGGGCAAATGCTTGCGCCCGCGCCCACGAATCGGCAAGTTTGAAAGACAAACCGTGAAACGGACAGGGTTTGGGGGTGGTCATGAAACTTTTGCCGCGCATGCTGCGCAAGGCGATCCGCAAGGGCGTGCTGACATTGATCGCGCCGGACGGCTCAGTCGAGACGATCAGGGGCTCCGAGGCAGGACCGTCAGTCACAATGCGGATCACCGATCCGTCGCTTGACTGGAAAATCTTTCTCAATCCCGAGCTGCGGGCAGCCGAAGCCTATATGGACGGCACACTCAGCGTCGAGAACGGCTCGGTCTACGATCTGGTCGAGCTGCTCTTTCTCAATAAGCGCCATTTCGACATGTCGCCTGGTCAGGTGTTCTGGAACAAGCTGGCACGCGGGCTGCGGCGCTGGATGCAGTACAACCCGATCACCCGCGCGCGTCGCAATGCCGGGCATCACTATGACACCGGCAATGCGTTCTATCGGATGTGGCTCGATGCCGACATGCAGTATTCCTGTGCGTATTTTCCCACCGGGCAGGAATCGCTGGACCAGGCTCAGACGCTGAAGAAACGGCATATCGCCGCGAAGATGGGGCTGGCGCCGGGGCAACATGTGCTCGATATCGGCTGCGGCTGGGGGGGCATGGCGCTCTATCTGGCCTCGGTCGCCGATGTGAAGGTCACAGGAGTCACGCTGTCGGCCGAACAGCTGACCGTCGCTCAGGCCCGGGCCGAGGCGGCGGGGCTTTCGGATCGGGTGACCTTCGAGCTGCGCGATTATCGCGAGGTGACCGAGACCTATGACCGCGTGGTCTCGGTGGGCATGCTGGAACATGTCGGCATCACCCATCTGACCGAGTATTTCATGAAGGTGCGCGATTTCCTGAAGCCGGACGGTGTGGCGCTGATCCACGCCATTTCCGGGAAATCTCCGCCAGGGATCACGGGTGCGTTCCTGCGCAAATACATCTTCCCAGGCGGCTACGCGCCCTCGGTCTCCGAATCGATGTTGGCCGTCGAACGTTCGGGGCTGTGGCTGCTCGACAATGAGATCCTGCGGGTTCATTACGCGCATACATTGCGCGCCTGGCGCGACCGCTTTATGGCGCGGCGGGACGATGCGGTGGAGATGTTCGACGAGCGCTTTGCGCGGATGTGGGAGTTCTACCTCGCTGCCTGCGAATGCGCGTTTCTCTACGGCTCCAGCCATGTCTTTCAGTTCCAGCTTGCGCGCAAACGCGACGCAATGCCCCTGACGCGGGACTACATCGCCGAAGAGGAGGCCGCCCTTGCTGCGCGCGAAGCGATGGCCTTGCGGCGGATCGAAACCGCAACCGATGAGGTGTTTGAAGCGGCCTGATTGCACACATGCGCGGGTATGGGCTTGACCGCATGCGGTGCTGCCGCATGCTGGGACGCGTGTGAAACCTGGAGCGCCTGACCATGCCTCTTCCCGTCACCGCCCTCTTTGCGGGCTTCAATATCTTGCTGATGTGCTGGCTTGCCGTGCGGGTCATCAGAATTCGGCAAACCGGGATCAGCCTGGGCGATGGTGGCAATCCCACATTGCAGAGGCTGATCCGCGGCCATGGCAATGCGGCCGAGTATATGCCGCTGGGTTTGATCATGCTGGGGCTGACCGAGGGGATGGGCGCGCCGGGATGGACCGTGGCGCTGCTGGGCTTAGGCTTCACCGCCGGCCGCCTTGCCCATGCGCTTCATTTTGCAGACATTCTTTCCGAGGGCAAATGGCGGGCCTGGGGTATGATGGCAACCTTTGCAGCGCTCGCCCTTGGCGCCTTTGGGCTGATCGGGCACGCCCTCTTAATGGCGCTCTAGCTTTCAGCTGCACAGGCGCTGCGCGCGGTTGGGCTTGACCGCAACCGGGAATGGGTCCATCTCGCGGGGCATGACAGACAGGCTCGAACTCCTCACGCATCGTCTCCTCGACGCGGCTCGCAAAGCGGGTGCCGACACCGCAGATGCCATCGCGGTTTCCGGCGAAAGCCTGTCGGTCGAGCTGCACAACACAAGCCTTGACCAGGCCGAACGCTCGGAAAGCACCGATATCGGGCTGCGGGTGCTGATCGGGAAACGGCAGGCCTGTGTGTCGAGTTCGGATCTCTCCGAAGACACGTTTCAGGTGCTGGCCGAACGCGCGGTGGCGATGGCGCGCGAGGCGCCGGAGGATCCCCATATCGGGCTGGCCGATCCCGACCAGCTCGTCCAGGGCTGGGATCTCGACGCGCTGGACATTGCCGACCCACTGGACCCCAAGCCAGAGGGGCTCGAAGCGGCGGCCGCCGATGCGGCGCGCGCGGCGCTGGCCGTGCCGGGCGTGTCCCAGGCCGAGGGGGTGGGTGCCAATTGGGGCCGCACTTCGGTGCATCTGGCAGCGTCCAATGGGTTTTCCGGCGGCTATATGCGGACCGGCCATGCGGTCTCTTGCTCGGCAATTTCGGGCGAAGGATTGGGGATGGAGCGCGATTACGCCTATGAGGCGCGGGTTCATGCCGCCGATCTGCCTGATGCAGCCGGCATCGGCACGCGTGCCGGCGAACGCGCAGTGGCGCTTCAGGGCGCCTCGAAGCCACCCACCGGGCGGGTGCCGGTGCTTTATGACGAGCGGGTGTCCTCCAGCCTGATCGGCCATCTTCTGGCGGCGGTAAACGGCACGGCCATCGCGCGCGGGGCAAGCTGGCTGAAGGACGCGCTTGGCGAGGCGGTGTTGCCGCCGGGCATGGATCTGATCGAGGAGCCGCAGCGGCTGCGGGCGCTTGCCTCGCGCCCCTTCGATGGCGAGGGGCTGCCGGTGGCGGGGCCGGAGGGCCGTCGGATCGTCTCGGGCGGGCTTTTGACCGGCTGGATCCTCGATCTGGAAACCGCCCGCAAGCTGGGATTGAAAAGCACCGGGAATGCCGCGCGTGGAACCTCGGCACCGCCTTCGCCCTCGGTGAGCAACCTGCGCCTCAGCGCGGGCGAAAAAAGCCGCGAGGCGCTGATCCGCGATATGGGACGCGGGCTCGTCATCACCTCGCTGATCGGCGCGTCCGTCAATCCAACAACCGGTGCATATTCGCGCGGCGCATCGGGCTTCTGGGTTGAAGGCGGTGAGATCGTGCGGCCGGTCAATGAATGCACCGTGGCGGGAAATCTGCGTGAGATGCTGCGCAGCATCACCGCGGCCAATGACGGTCGCGAGGAATTGTCGCGCGTTGTGCCCAGCCTGCTGGTCGAGGGGCTGACGGTTGCCGGGGCCTGATCGCGCTCTGGCTTGCGGTGGCGCTGTCATTTGCCCGTGCACGCAAGGTTGCGTGCGTGACCTTGATGGCAGCCGCCGAGATGCGCCGATGATCGGGGCGCCGCATTGAGCGCGCCGGACGGGTCTGGGTGCAGCGATCCCTCGGCGACAGACGGCGCCGGGGCCCTGGATGCCGACCTCGCTTTGCTGATCGATGCCGCCTCAGCGGCCGGTCAAATCGCCATGACCTTTTTTCGCAACGACCCCAGCGTTGAGGAAAAGCCCGGCGGCCAGGGACCGGTGAGCGAGGCCGATCTGGCCGTGGAAAGAGCGCTGCACGCGCGCCTGACCGCAGCGCGCCCGGGCTATGGCTGGTTGAGCGAGGAAGCGCCCGACGACCCCGCCCGGCTCGGCTGCGCGCGGGTCTTTGTGCTCGACCCTATTGACGGCACGCGGGCGTTTATTGCCGGCGAGCGCGGGTTTTGCATCGCGCTGGCTCTTGTTGAACGCGGTGCTGCCGTCGCCGGTGTGGTGCATCTTCCGGCCAGGAACGAAACCTATGCCGCGCGGCGCGGCGGCGGTGCGAGGCTCAATGGCCTGCCGTTGCAAACCTCAGCGCGCACCGCGCTCACGGGCGCCGACATGCTGATCAGCAGCGCACAGCTGCGCCCCGCGCTCTGGCCGGGCGGCCGCCACCGGTCACCCGTCATTTCCGCCCTGCTTTGGCGCATCGCCTTTGCCTTGTGGCATCGGGACGTTTCGACGCCTTTGTCACCCTGCGCCCGACTTGGGAATGGGATGCCGCCGCCGGCGAGATCATCGCGCGCGAGGCCGGGGCTGAAGTGACGGATCGAGGTGGTCTGCGGGCCCGCTATAACAGCGCATCGCGGCAGCTTGACGGGATGGTTGTCGCACCCGCCGTGCTGCACACTCAGATCATGGCGCGGCTGACCAAGCCGGCCAGCAGACCGCCGTCACCCGATTGATCTTACGTCGGGCCTGCGTATGCTGCGCCCGCGTGAGGACAAGAGGCGCCGAGACCAAGAGGGGCACAGACCAGAAGGGGCCCTGTCGCTCTCGTGCAATCCGATGTGAAAAAGAAGGGCAGAAGAGGTGCCATGAGTCTGGGGGTCTTTCGGCGCATTCGGCACTGGTCGGCGATCCACACCCTGCTTGCACGTCTGGTCGCCGGCTATCTGCGCTTTGTGCGCCGCACGGGGCGGTGGGAGATCCTGGGCGAGACGCCGCGTGCCCAGGCCATGTCCTATCGCGGTCGACTGATCCTGGCCTGCTGGCATGGCAGGCTGGCAATGCTTCCCACCGAGCGTGTGGCGCCAGGGGCGATCGCTGCTGTGATCTCGCGCAACGCCGATGGCGATGTGCTGAGCCAGATCCTGGAGCGGTTTGAGATCGACACCCTTCGCGGCTCAAGCGAGGATCCGGACAAGCCATGGCGGCGACGGGGCGGGCGCGAGGTCTTCAATGAAGCGCTGGCGGCGCTGCGCAACACCGCCGATCTGCGCATCGCCGTGACCCCGGACGGCCCGCGCGGGCCACGCATGCGCTGCCATCCCGGTGTGGCACTGCTGTCGGCACGCGCCGGTGTCCCGGTGGTGCCCTTTGCCTTTTCGGCCCGCTGGGGCTGGGTGTTGGGCAGTTGGGACCGGTTCATGCTGCCCCTTCCCTTCACCCGCGGCGTGATCTGCTGGGGCGCACCGCTGCATCCGCCGCCTCCTATGGGTGAGGGCGCCAACCCCGCGACCGGGACAACGGGCGCACCCGATCCGGCGCGGGAGACGCTTAAAACCTATGCGCAGCGCATCGAAGCGGCAATGAACGATCTTCTTGCCCAGGCTGATGCACGAATGGGCCGGCCGAGCCCGCCGCAAGGATAGGGAGAACGCAGGATTGGGCATGACCTGGTTCAGCCCGTCGGTTGAAAAGCGGATCAGCGGCATCGAGGGCCGGGGGCTTTTTGCGTGCCAGCCGATCCCGGCCGGGGCGTGCGTTGTGATAAAGGGGGGTCATGTGTTCGACCGCGAAACCCGCGATCGGGTGGCGCGCAGCTTGGGCCCGGCCGAGATCCAGATTGGCGAGGATCTTTTCATAGGACCCCTCACCGAGGCTGAGCGCGAGGGAGCGATGATGCATCTTAACCATTCCTGCGCGCCCAATCTCGGGATCCGTGGCCAGATTGCGTTTCACGCCATGCGCGACATTGCTGCGGATGAGGAACTGACCTTCGACTATGCCATGGGGGATGACGACCACTGGGAGATGGACTGCGCCTGCGGCGCGCCAAGCTGCCGGGGCCGGGTGACCGGGCAGGATTGGCGGCTGCCAGACCTGCGCCAACGCTATGCGGGCTGGTTCTCGGACTATCTGGAGCGGCAGATCGCGGCTGGGGTGGTCTAGGTCCGCTCGATGCGCTCACTCGCTCTTGGCATCTATCTCTTTGCGTCCAGATGGGCGATGCCGCTGGCCCGGCCCTTGCTGCGTCGGCGCCTGCGTCGGGGCAAGGAAGACCCAGCGCGGCTGTCCGAGCGTCTCGGCCATCCCGGCCGGGCTCGACCCGATGGGCAGCTTGTCTGGCTGCACGCGGCCAGTGTCGGTGAGGCGCTCTCGGTTCTGGAGCTGTTGCGTCGGATCCGCACGCTTCGCCCGGACCTGGTGATCCTCGTGACCACTGGCACCCGCACGTCGGCCGAACTGGTTGCGCGGCGTCTGCCCAAGGGTGCGTTTCATCAATATGCGCCGGTCGATCTGCACCTGGCCGTTGAGCGGTTTTTGGACCATTGGACCCCGAGCCTCGCGGTCTGGGTTGAAAACGAGATCTGGCCGGCAATGATCACGGCCAGCCATCGCGCCGGGGTGCCGCTGGTTCTTCTCAATGCCCGAATGTCGGAGCGCAGCGCGGCACGATGGCGCTGGGCCCCAGGCATGATCCGACGGCTCCTTCGCGCGTTCAGCGCGATATTCGCCCAGGATGAGGCCAGTGCCGCGCGGCTGACCCAGCTCGGCGCGGCCGGCGTCACCGTGACGGGGACCCTCAAGGAAGGCTCGGCGCCGCTTTCCCATGACGAGGCTGAGCGCCAGCGCTTTGCTGGGTTTGTCGACGGACGGCCGCTCTGGCTGGCCGCCTCAACGCATGAGGGCGAAGAGGCGCTGGTGGCCGCAGCCCACAGCGCGGTGCGGCGCGTGGCGGCCGAAGCGCTGCTGATCCTGGTGCCCCGACACCCCGAGCGCGGCGCTCAGATTGCCGAGATGCTGCGCAACGATGGCTGGCAGGTTGCACAGCGCAGCGCGGGCGAGCGGCTGGTGCCGGCGACCGAGATCTACATCGCCGACACGCTGGGCGAGCTTGGGCTGTGGTACCGCCTTTGCAGCGTTGCCTTTATTGGCGGATCATTGGTGCCGGCGGGTGGGCACAACCCGTTTGAGCCCGCAGCACTCGGCGCGGCGATCCTGCATGGGCCCGATGTGGCGAATTTCGAAGATGGCTACACACGGCTGGCGACGGTCGGTGCCGCGGTTGAGGTCAGCGACGCGGCATCCCTGGCCGAGGCGGTGCGCAATGTGCAATCGCCCGAGGTGTCGGCGCAGATGGCCATGGCCGCCTGGGAGGTGTTCAGTGCCGGCAGCGAGGTGACCGACCGGGTGCTGGAGGATCTCGTCCCGTTGCTGCCCGGTCCGCGCTGATGCGCGCCCCGGCGTTTTGGACCACGAACGGGCCGCTCGCCCGGCTGCTCACACCCATAGGTGCGCTTTATGCCGCGGCAACACGCCGCCGGCTGCGCCGCAAGGGCGAACGCCTGTCCATCCCGGTTGTGTGCGTCGGCAATCTGACCTCGGGTGGGACCGGCAAAACCCCCGTTGTGATTGCGTTGGCAGAGTTGCTGGCAGCGCGCGACTTCACAGGCGTGCATATTGTCAGCCGCGGCTATGGGGGACGCCTGATCGGGCCGGTGCGGGTCGATCCGGCCCGTCACAGTGCCGAAGAGGTGGGCGATGAGCCGCTCTTGCTGGCGGCCTTCGCGCCGGTCTGGGTCGGGCGCGACAGGGCGGCCGCGGGCAGCGCGGCGGAGGCTGCGGGGGCGCAAGCGGTGATCCTCGATGACGGGTTCCAGAACCCGGCCCTGATCAAGGATCTGTCGGTGGTGGTGGTCGATGCGGAGAGCGGTTTCGGCAATGGCCGCTGCATCCCGGCCGGACCCTTGCGCGAGCCTGTGGCCGTGGGCCTGGGCCGGGCCGATCTTGTGCTGTGTCTGGGGCGCGCCGCGTCCCGCGCACGGTTTCTTCAGCAGGCCGCGTTGCCCGACCGGCTGCCGGTGCTCGAAGCCGAGATCGTTCCGCGTGAAACCGGGATGAGTTGGGCCGGGCGCCGTGTGGTTGCGTTTGCCGGCATCGGGCGGCCCGAAAAGTTTTTTGCCACGCTTCGCAATTTGGGCGCCGAGCTGGTCGGCGCGCATGCGCTGGCCGACCATCAACCGATCGGCCGGCAGCTCATGGCCCGGCTGGAGCGCGAGGCCCGCGACAAACGGGCGATGTTGGTGACCACCGACAAGGATGCCGTGCGCCTGCCACGCGCCATGCATGGCACGGCCATTCCAGTGCCGGTCACCCTTCACGTGCAGGATACGGCGCGCCTGGAGCAGATCCTTGACAAGGTTTTTGCCTTTAAATTGCCGGGTTAGCGGCTTTTATCTGCCATAGGAGTTTAAGATAGATGAGCATGGGCGCGGGGCGGGATTGCCGGCGCCAGGCCGGCAGGGGTAGAGGGGCCCTGCGGATCGCGTTCCCGTCCAGTCGCCCGTTTCCGGGGGGTCGGAAGGTCGGGTCGCCGTATCTCGGGTGGCGGCGATCCGACACCCGGATCCTCCCCATCAAAGCCGCATAATCGCGCGACGGGCAGGCACCCGGCCTGTCTAGCGGGTCAGGCGGCCTCGGCCGCCGCCTCGCCGGCCAGCACCGCAATGTCGGTCATGATCCGGTTGAGCTCAAAATCCTTGGGAGTATAGATGCGCGCCACGCCCATCGACCGCAGCGCCTCGGCGTCCTCATCTGGAATGATGCCGCCCACAACGACCGGAACATCGTTGAGCCCGGCCCGCAACATCCGTGCCATGACATCCTCGACCAGCGGCAGATGCGAGCCTGAGAGGATCGAGAGACCCACAACATGCGCGCCTTCCTCCAGCGCCGCATTGACGATCTCGGCCGGGGTCAGGCGGATGCCCTCATAGACAACCTCCATGCCGCAATCGCGGGCGCGCACGGCAATCTGCTCGGCGCCGTTTGAGTGCCCGTCGAGCCCTGGCTTGCCGACGATGAATTTGAGCCGCCGCCCAAGGCGGTGCGACACCGCGTCGACCTTGGCCCGAATTTCGGCAAGCCCCGCGGCGGGGGCAGGCGCCGATTTCGCAACGCCGGTGGGCGCGCGGTACTCGCCAAAGACGCGCCGCATCACATCGCCCCACTCGCCGGTGGTCGCGCCTGCCTTGGCCGCCGCGATCGAGGGCGGCATGATGTTTGCACCGCTTCGCGCGGCGCTTTCGAGCTCGGCCAGTGCCACCTCGACCGCGCGGGCATCGCGCGCCGCCCGCCAGGCGTGGAGCCGCTCGATCTGATCGGTCTCCACGGCTGGGTCGACGGTCAGAATGCCGCCCTGACCTTCGGTGAGCGGGGACGGCTCGCCGCCTTCGAACCGGTTCACGCCGACCACAATCGTCTCGCCGGCCTCGATGCGGCCGAGACGGGCCGTATTGGCCTCGACCAGCGCCGCTTTCATATAGTAGATTGCCGCAATCGCGCCGCCCAAGCCGTCGATGCGGGCAAGCTCGGCCCGCGCGCCATCCTTCAACGCCGCAACCTTGCGGTCGACCGCCGGATTGCCGTCGAAAAGATCCTCATACTCCAAAAGATCGGTCTCATAGGCCAGGATCTGCTGGGCGCGCAGCGACCATTGCTGGTCCCATGGACGGGGCAGGCCCAACGCCTCGTTCCAGGCCGGAAGCTGCACTGCGCGCGCCCGCGCCTTGCGCGACAACGTCACCGCCATGGTCTCGATCAGGATCCGGTAGACGTTGTTTTCCGGCTGCTGCTCGGTCAGGCCCAACGAATTGACCTGCACACCATAGCGAAACCGCCGCAGCTTGGGGTCGCTCACGCCATAGCGCGAAAGGCAAATCTCGTCCCACAGATCGACAAAGGCGCGCATCTTGCACATCTCGGTGACAAAGCGGATGCCGGCATTCACGAAAAACGAAATCCGCCCAACAATGCTGGGAAACTCCGCCTCGCTGACCTTGCCGCGCACTTCATCGAGCACTGCGCAGGCCGTCGCCAGCGCAAAGGCAAGCTCCTGTTCGGGCGTCGCACCCGCTTCCTGCAAATGATAGGAGCAGACATTCATCGGATTCCACTTCGGCACCTCGGTATA
>JBCDDO010000005.1:0-17382 GCA_039180245.1 Pseudomonadota bacterium
GCCTAGCCCTCGGCCCGGTGCTCTGGCTCTCCTGCAGCAAACCCCTCGACCGGCATCGATTCCCGCAAGACCGAACCGGCAAGATAGAGCGAGCCGCAGATGAGGATCCGGGCCTCGGGCGCTGTCTCGGCGATCTGGGCAAGGGCGGCCGACACGCTGGCTGCGGTTGCGGCCCGAATGCCGGCCGCCGCCGCGGCCTCGGCCAAGCGCTCCGCACTCACCGCCGCGGCGGGTTCGGGGATCGACACCGCGGTCAGCGAGGCGGCATGCGGCGCCAGCGGGCCGAGAAACCCGCCGATATCCTTGGTGTCGAGCATGCCGCAGATCAGATGGGTGGGGCGCGGCGCAAGACTGCCGAGCACGGCCGCAACCGCCCGCGCCGCGGAGGGGTTGTGCCCGCCATCGAGCCAGATCTCGGCCCGGGGCGCGAGGCTGGCCAGGGCGCCGGCGCGCAGCCGTTGCATTCGCGCGGGCCATTCGGCCTGGGTCACCGCGGCTTCTGCATCGCCAGCGCCCAGATGCCGCAACGCTGCGAGCGCGGTGCCGGCATTGGTCACCTGGTGGCGGCCCACCAGACGCGGCAGCGGCAGGTCGAGAAGCCCCGCGCCATCCTCAAAGACCAGGCGCCCATGCTCCTGGCGCGCCTGCCAATCGTGCCCGCCGATCGAAAGCGGCGCCCCCACCGCCTCGGCCCGGGCCTCGATCACCGCGCGTGCAGCGTCCGATTGCGGGGCGACGATGCAGGGCACGCCGGGCTTCAAAATGCCCGCCTTCTCGCCGGCAATCGCCTCGATCGTATCGCCCAGATAGGCCTCATGGTCGAAATCGACCGGGGTGATGACCGTCAGCGCCGGGCGATCGACGACATTCGTGGCATCGAGCCGCCCGCCCAACCCGACCTCCAACAGCGTCCAATCGGCCGGGGTTTCGGCAAAGGCCAGGAGCGCGGCACAGGTGGTGATCTCGAAATAGGTGATCGGCTCGGCACCATTGGCAGCCTCGCAGCGCTCCAGGATCTGGGCAAGCTCGGGCTCTGCGATCAGATCGCCGGCCACGCGAATGCGCTCGTGAAACCGGGTCAGATGCGGCGAGGTGTAGGCATGGCAGCGCTGCTGCGCCGCCGCATCCAACCCGGCCCGCAGCATGGCCAGGGTCGAGCCCTTGCCATTGGTTCCGGCGATGTGGATGACCGGCGGCAGCGCGGTTTCGGGATGGCCCAGCCGGGCCAGCAGGCGGTGCACCCGGCCCAGCGTCAGATCGATGAGCTTTGGGTGAAGCTGCATCATCCGCGCCAGGATGATGTCGCTGCCCTGCGGCGCGAGGGTCACGCGCCGTCCTTGCCCGGCCCGGGCTCGGCCACTGCGGGAGCCGGGGCGTCGGCCCCTTTGGGGTCAGCGGGCGCGGCGGCCGGGGCGGGAAGATCGCCATGGCTGCGCGCCGGCTGCTTGGTCAACAGCCGGATCAGCGTGGCCAGCTTGTTGCGCATCTGGCGACGCGGCACGACCATGTCGAGCATGCCATGCTCCAAAAGATACTCGGCGCGCTGGAACCCGTCGGGCAGTTTCTCGCGGATCGTCTGCTCGATCACCCGCGGCCCGGCAAAGCAGATCAGCGCGCCCGGCTCGGCGATCTGCACGTCGCCCAGCATGGCATAGGAGGCGGTCACCCCCCCGGTGGTGGGGTTGGTCAAAACCGAGATGAAGGGCAGCCCCGCTTCGGACAGCATCTCCAGCGCCACAGTGCTGCGCGGCATCTGCATCAGCGACAGGATCCCCTCTTGCATGCGCGCACCGCCGGCGGCCGCAAAGATGATCAGCGGGCAGCGCCGCTCCAGCGCCTTTTGCGACGCCGCGACAATCGCATTGCCCACATACATGCCCATCGAGCCGGCCATGAAGGTGAAGCTTTGCGCCGCGACCACCGCCTGCGCGCCGCCGATCTGGCCTTCGCCGACCAGCATCGCCTCATGCTCGCCCGTGGTTCGCCGGGCATCGCGCAGCCGGTCGGCATAGCGCTTCTGATCGCGAAACTGCAGCGGATCGGCGGTCGGGTCGGGCACCTCGACAGGCAGCCAGATCCCGCCGTCAAAAAGCGCCGCGAACCGGTCGCGCGGCGCAATCGTCATGTGGTGATTGCAGCTCGGACAGACATTGAGCGACTCGGCCATTTCGCGGTGAAACAGCATCGTCCCGCACTCATCGCATTTGCGCCACAGGTTCTCGGGCACCTCGCGGCGCGAGAAGAGCGAGTTGATCGACGGTTTGATGTAGTTGGATATCCAGTTCATGGTCTGGCCGCTTCCCTGTGCTGCGCCTAGATAGGCGCCCGTCCGGAGCGATGCAATCACTCAGCGTGCCAAGGCCGGGCTGTTGGCGCCCGACAACGGTTCGGCGCGCAGAGGCTGGTTTCGCCGCCTGGAAAACTTAAGTATCCTTGCCGCGGACCGGAAAGGACACGGCATGGCACTGGGCAGGATCATCCGAACATTCGTCGATGGGCGCTGGCATGAGGGCAACGCCCCGGTGCTGGGCGCGGCCGATCACGGCGCCTGGCAGGGCACGATGGTGTTCGACGGCGCGCGGGCCTTTGAGGGTGTGACCCCCGATCTGGACCTGCATTGCGCGCGCATCGTGGCCTCGGCCGAGACCATGGGCATGACCCCCACCCACAGCGCCGAGGAGATGGTGGCCATCGCGCAGGAGGGGCTTGCCGGCTATGCGCCCGATGCCGCGGTTTACATCCGGCCGATGATGTGGTCGCGCGATGCAGCACCGGGGCTGATCCCGCCCGACCCCGACAGCACCGGCTTTTGCCTCTGTCTTGAAGATCTGCCGATGCCCGAGCCGAACGGCATCAGCCTGACGGTCTCGCCCTTTCTGCGCCCGCATCCGATGGCTGCGATGACCGAGGCCAAATGCGGCGCGCTTTACGCCAATAACGGCCGCATCATTCGCGAGGCCAATTCCCGCGGGTTCGACAATGCGCTGTCGCTGGATTTTGAGGGCAATGTTGCCGAGACCGCCTCGACCAACATCTTTATGGTGCGCGGCGGCGAGGTGTTCACACCGGTGCCCAACAAGACCTTTCTGGCCGGCATCACCCGCGCCCGCATTGTGGGGCTGTTGCGCGATGACGCGGCCAAGGTTCACGAAACCACGCTGACGGTCGATGATTTCCATGAGGCCGAGGAGATCTTCACCACCGGCAATGCCGCCAAGATCATGCCAGTGACCCGGTTTGAGGATCATGATTTGCAATACGGCCCGGTGGCCCGCCGGGCGCGGGCGCTGTACTGGGCCTATGCCCATGAGGGCCAGGCTCAGGCGATGCGCGCATGAACCTGCCGGCCCAGATGCAGGTCGTTGAGATCGCAGCACCCGGCGGGCCCGAGGTTTTGCGCCCCGCGACCCGCGCCCTGCCGCAGCCCGGGCCGGGCGAGATCCTGATCAAGGTCGCAGCGGCGGGCGTGAACCGGCCCGACTGTCTACAGCGCGCGGGGCTCTATGCGCCGCCGCCCGATGCATCGGATCTGCCGGGGCTTGAAGCCGCCGGCACGGTCGCGGCTTTGGGCACGGGCGTCACCCGCTGGCAGCTGGGCGACGCGGTCTGCGCGCTGTTGCCTGGCGGGGGCTATGCGGAATATGCCGTGACCCCGGCCGACCACGCGCTCGCTGTCCCAAAGGGGCTGTCCCTGCAGGAGGCCGCGGCCCTGCCCGAGACGTTTTTCACGGTCTGGACCAATGTCTTTGACCGGGGCCGGCTGCAGGACGGCGAGACGCTTTTGGTGCATGGCGGCTCGTCGGGCATTGGCACGACCGCCATCCAGCTTGCCGCGGCGCGCGGCGCGCGGGTGATTGCAACCGCAGGCAGCGACGCGAAATGCCAGGCTTGCCTGGATCTTGGCGCCACCCTGGCGGTGAATTACCGCGATGCCGATTTCGTGGCGGCGGTGCGCGCGGCAACCGAGGGCCGCGGCGCCGATGTGATCCTCGACATGGTTGGCGGCAGCTATATTCCGCGCAACCTCAAAGCCCTGGCGATCGATGGCCGTCTGGTGATGATCGCCTTTCTTGGCGGCTCAACCGCCGAGGTCAATTTCGCGCCGTTGATGATGAAGCGTCAGACCATCACCGGGTCGACCCTGCGGCCGCAATCGGTCGCCGCGAAGGCGGCCATTGCCGAGGCGCTGCGCCGCGAGGTGTGGCCGCATCTGGACAGCGGTGCGCTGCGCCCGGTCATGGACAGCGATTATGCGCTGGCCCAGGCAGCGGACGCGCATCGGCGCATGGAGAGCTCGGCCCATATCGGCAAGATCGTCCTGCGTCTTCCCTGACAGATGTCTTCCCCGACGGGGCTTTGCCTGAAAGCTGCGGTCTGAGGCAGTCGACCGTTCTGCCCGCGTCCGTTCTGCCCGGGTCTATTAGCAACCGTCCGGTTTGACGCCCGCCCAGATAGCCGATCCAGCCAAATCGGCTCATCGAAATGGGCTCATCTAAGTTCGGCGCGCGCAGAAAATTCGAAAGGCAGCGCGCGCCGGAAAATTGGCTAATTTTTTCTTGACCGCCGCATTCGGCATCCTAACTCCCGACCTGAGGCGGAGTTAGGCGGTGCCGGAATTTCGCGTGTCCTGAATACAATCGGCAATCGCATCGAGCGCGAATTCGACATGCTGAGCGGAATTCATGCAATCAATTTCGCGCGCTTCTCGCGCGGCCCAGATCAGCATGCGCGTGAGCGTCAAACGCCGCATTGCAACTTCGTTGCCTTCCAGACCCGTGACGTCCGTTAGGAACGTCGAGCCAGATTTAGATCTTTTCACATGCCCCTCCACCACAAGGTGCCCTAAAGTAACCATACGTTAAAGACATGTGACGAAGGGTAAACCCATCCGCGTTTCGCCCAGTGGAATCATTTTGCATTTCGCAAAATACTAGCGCGTTGGCGGGAAGATTACTGTGTCCAATCGGCAATCTTGCGCCGTATCGGGGGCGCAATGCCGGGCGGTGAGCTGCGGCGTGAGGCAGATCCGCACTTCATACATCACCGCATTCCGACATGTTACAGTCACACCCGGCGCTTGAAACTGCTGATTCGTTTCAAGAAATGCCGCCTCGACCACCGCTGGCGCCACCCGCACCTGCTCGGACAGCTGGCCAAACACCTGTGGCCGCGCGACCATGTCAAAGGCGCGCTGGGCGAGATCGAAATAGGCCTGCGCGGACAGGCCCGAGCATCGACCGTGTTTTTTCCACTGATGCCAGGCGAGCCCGGCGCTGCCGAAAAGCCCCGCGCGCTCGGCCGTTTCGCGCCGGCTCGGATCGCGCGCTTCGGTTCGACAATAGCTTGGCCAGCCCTGCTCGTATTGCGGCCAGAGCCCGTGCAGCACGAAGCCTTTGCCCGCCCCGTCGCGGCATTGTGGGGCGTTTTTTGCGTCGCCCTCGACCATGCACCAGCCCGGCGACCAGCTCAGCGCCAGCACGTAATAGTCAAACGCGCCGGCCACATCGTCCTGCGCCCGTCCCGCAGGGGCGGCAAGCGCCAGGATCAGCCCGATCAGCCCGATCAGCCCGACCTGTTTGGCCGCCAGCCGCCCAAACCCAGGCCGTGCGCCCCTGCGCTGCCCGCCCGTTCGGTTGCTCCGGCTTTTCATCTTGCGCAAAACCTCTTATATGCGGGATCTCCCGCGAAAACCGATCTGCCCCAGCGCGCCCCGGGTTTTCCTCCGACGGTGCCGATGGTTTGATGCGCCGCACCGCGAGGCACAGGCAGGGGTGGCACAGGCAGGGGTTGTCCAAGCGGGGGCTGTGGCTGTCAATGCCGCTGTCACGAACGGAACGGAGAAAGACGCAATGACGCTTCTGCTGATGCCCAAGGCAACCGCCGTCTGGCTGGTCGAAAACACGACGCTGACCTTTGGGCAGATTGCGGCGTTTTGCGGTCTGCATGAGTTGGAGGTCAACGGCATCGCCGATGGCGAGGTCGCCCAGGGCATGAAAGGGTTCGATCCGGTCGTCAACAATCAGCTGACCGCAGACGAGATCCGCCGTTGCGAGGGCGACCCCAAGGCGCGGCTGCGGATGAAGCCCAACAAGGCAGCCGATGGCGAGGAAAAGCGGCGCGGGCCGCGCTACACGCCGCTGTCCAAGCGTCAGGACCGGCCGGCGGCGATCGCCTGGCTGGTCAAGTTTCATCCCGAGCTTGCCGACAACCAGATCGCCAAGCTGGTGGGCACCACCAAGCCCACGATCCAGACGATCCGCGACCGGTCGCATTGGAACATGGCCAATATTCAGCCGGTCGATCCGGTCGCGCTGGGCATGTGCAAGCAGACCGAGCTTGATGCCGCCGTCGGCAAGGCCGCGGCGCGCAAAGCCGCCGCGCAGGAGAGCACCATGTCGGCCGAGGACCGCATGCGGCTGCTGGAGACTTCGGATTCGCTCAAGGCGCCGACCGAGCCGCGGCTGCCCTCTTCGGTCTCGGGGTTCGAGAATTTCAGCCTCTCGGACATGACCTCGGACCCGCGTGGCGAGGCCGAGGATGACGACCAGCCGCTGGTCGATGCCGACAGCTTTTTCGACCTGCCCAAGACCGCGCCCGAGGAAGAGGACGAGCAGCCTCGCTGAGTTGCGGGCCCAAGCAGCCGGCGCGCTGTCCATTCGAGCTCAGCCTTGCCGGCCGGACCCGGGCCGGCGGCGCGATTTGATCCAGCGCAAGGACGCGTTGCACGTGGTCATGTGAACTCATCGCAATGTGACAGGTCTGGGGAGGATGCGATGAAGCCCGTTTCTCACTATGCAAAACTGCTGTCAGCGCGCCGTGCCGCCCTGCAAAGCCGGCTGAGCGAGATCGAGCATGATCTCGACGCGCCCGCGCCCAAGGATTGGGAAGATTATGCCGTGGAGCGCGAGGGCGATGAGGTGATGGAGCGGCTGGGCACGGCCGGGCTTGCCGAGTTGCGGGCGGTGGAGGCGGCCTTGGAGCGGATCCAGGCCGGCAGTTTTGGCATCTGCCCGCGCTGCGGGACCGCCCTGTTGGAGGAGCGGTTGGACGCGGTGCCGCATGCCGCGCTGTGCCGGACCTGCGCCGGGGCCGGGCCATCCGCTGGCCGTGCGCAGGCCCTGGGGATGCGGTCATCCCCGAAAATGCGGCCGTCCTGACACCCTCGGATGCGGCTCTGCCCGCCCGTCGATGGGTGCGCGCGCCGGCTGTCGGGCCTGCGTGCTAGGGTGCGAGCAGTTTTTCGGTCAGGGCTTCGATGGCGATGCGCTGACCCTCGGGGTTGAAGAAATCGCCGCGCACCTGGATATGGGCGGCCAGCGCGCGCCGCAGATCGGCGGCCAGCGCCAGGTCGACCTGGTCGGGGTCGGTCCAAAAACTGTCCAGCCCGCGCTTGTGGGTGAGCCCGGCGATGTCATAGACCGCATCGCCAAGGCAGATCACCGGAATGCCATCGCCCAAGGCATGCAGCCCGACGGTCGAATTGGCCATGATCGCCCCCATTGAGTTCTGGTTGAGCTCGGCCAGCCGCCGGCTGTCGACCAGATGCACGCGCCCTTCCACGCGGTGCCGGCGCGTGAGACGGCGCAGCCGCCGGGGCCAGTTCTCCAACCCATTGTCCAGCGGATGGGTCTTGATGATCAGATGCCGGCTTTCCGGCGCGTGGGCGGCAAACGAGGCGAGGATCTCGTCCAGCATCTCCTCGATATGGGTGTAATCGGAGGAAGCGCGGATCTGGTAGTCCATCTGCAGTTGCAGCGCGACGAGATTATAGCGAAATCCCCCATCCAGCGCCCCGGCGAGCGCCCGATCGACCAGCGCCTCATCGCGCCGCGATGTCGCCGCGCGCACCCCCAGCCGCACCAGCCAGGCCAGGTATTCGGCCACCGGCCAGTAATATTTGTCGGAGCGGTAAAAGGGATAGAGCCCCCGGCCAAAGACCAGCAACAGGTCATAGGTCACCTCGCGCCAGCTTTCCTCCCAGAACCCATGCCCATAGCGCGGTGTCATATCCGGCTCGGGATGGCCCGCGGCCAGGTCCCGGATCGCGTCGGGATTGCGCGGAAAGGTTGAAAACCGGCCCATCGCCTCGGGCTCGATGGTCAGCCAGTCGGGCCGCAGATAGCCATATTCGATGGCGTGGGTGTGAATGCCGCGGGCCTTGGCACGGGCGAGCGCTTCGATATGATAGGGCAGTCGGTCAGCATAATAGAGGATGTCGGTCACGCCGTGCCGAACCAGATAGGCATCGAGCCAGGCCGGCCAGCGCGAGAACCGGCCGCGATAGTGATCGGCCCCGGCCCGCGGCCAGAACAGCCAATCGCCGCAATGCAGGTTGATCCGGCGGGTGCTGTGTCCGGCAGCGCGCAGCGCATCGGCCAGGCGCGGCCAGAGCAGGCAGGGCGGCCCCTGAAGGAACAGAAAAACCTTCTTCGACGGCATGGGTCGGTCTGGATCCTGCGCCTGTTGGGGCTTCACCTTGGTGGCGCTGCTGGATAGAGAGCAGGGCGGGGGGTGTCAATAAAGGGTCGATCCGGACGCGCGCGGTCGTCGGGCGCCCTGGCTTGGGCGACGCCACAGCAATGAGGAAGCCAATGGCAACAGTGCAACGGCATGTGCTGCTTTTGCAGGGGCCGTTCTCATGGTTCTTCACCCATCTGGGCCGGGCCTTGCGGGCGCGCGGCGCGCAGGTGACGCGGGTGCTGCTCTGCCCGGGCGACGCGCTCTTCTGGCGCGGCCCGGGCGCGGTCTCCTATCGTGGGCGGCCCGAGCATTGGGCGCGTTGGATCGCCGATCTGGCGGCCAAGCGCGGGGTGAGCGATCTGGTCTGCCTGGGCGATGGCCGGGCCTGGCACCGCGATGCGATTGCGGCCCTGCCGGGGGTGCGGGTGCATGTCGTCGAACAGGGGATCCTGCGCCCGGGCTGGTTGACGCTTGAGCAGGGCGGGCTCGGCCCGCAAGGGCGGTTTCCGCATGCGCGGGCGCAGATCTGCGCCTTGGGCGGCGGGCTGCCCGCCGTCAGCATGCCCACCGGTCGCCCACTCGCCAGTTACCCACGCGCCAGTCACTCACCCGCCGATCATCCGTCTGCCGATAATCCCTCTGCCGATAATCCCTCTGCCGATCACCCACGCGCTGCGCGCCTGGCCGCCGATGATGCACCAGTCGCGCGTCTGTCCGCCGACCTTGCGCAGGCCGACCCGTCGACGCCCCTTCTGCCGGAACCCGCCGATCTGGCCGCGCCGACGGAGCCGCCGCGCTGGCGCACGAGCTTTGCGGCGCAATCGGCCATGGATGTCGCCTTTAACCTTTCCAATCTGCTGCTTGGCCGGCTGACCTATCCGCATTTTCGCATCCACACGCTCGACCCGCCGGCTTTGGAATGGGCCGGCTGGCTGGGCAAGGCGCTGCGCTGGCCCTGGCGCCGGGCCGCGCGCGACCGGGCCCTGGCGCGCATCGCCGCCCATCCGGGACCGGTCTTCCTGTTTGCTTTGCAGTTGGAGACCGATTTTGCGATCCGTCAGCACGGGCCCGAGGGCGGGGTTGCCGGGGCGTTGGCCGCGGCGCGCGCCTCGTTTGCCGCCCATGCGCCCGCGAATGCGCTTTTGGTGGTCAAGCCGCACCCGCTGGATCCGGGCCTCGCCGGCTGGCCGCGTCGGTCGCGGGGCGACCGGGTGGTTTTTCTCGATGGCGGCGATCTGGGCGCGCTCTTTCCGCACCTGGCCGGCATGGTGACGGTGAATTCCACTGCCGGGATGGCGGCCTTGGAGGCGGGCCTGCCGGTGGCCGTGATGGGCAATGCCCTCTACGATCTGCCGGGCCTCACCCATCAAAGCGGGCTTGATCGCTTTTGGACCGGGCCCGAACGGCCGGATGCCGGGCTTTATGCGGCGCTGGTCCGCGCGCTCAAACGCACGATCCAAGTGCCGGGACATTTCGACGGCGAGGGCGCGCGCCCGGGCGCCGAGGCGGTGGCCCAGCGCGTGCTGTCGCCGCTGGACTGGGCGGGATTGGCGGCGGGCCGGACGACGGCACCGCGCGACCCGACGCCAGACCGGTCGCACGACCAGGACCCCATGGTGGGTCTTGCAGCGCCCTCAGTCGCAGAGCGGGCCGAAGAAGTGGCGGCCGATCTGGCGGCAAACATGTCGGACCCCCCCACAACCCAACAGGACACAGTGCCGGAGGATCGGGCCGCGGGCTCCACAGCGCCGCGCACCGAACCGGCCGGTCCGGCCTCTTCCCAAGCCGTGTCAGGGCCGTCGCATGCCGCGCGATGAGCCCCGCAGCCTCGTGCTGACCGGCGCCTCCTCGGGCATCGGGGCGGCGCTTGCGGCCCGGCTGGCCGCGCCCGGACGGTCGATGCTGCTGATCGGGCGCAACAGCGATCGGCTGGAGGCGGTCGCCGCGCGCTGTCGGGTCGAGGGCGCCGAGGCGGCGATTGCATCGGTGTCGGTGACCGATGCGCCGGGTCTTGCCGCAGCGTTGGTCACGCGGGATGCCGACCGGCCGGTCGATCTGGTCATCGCCAATGCCGGGGTGTCCAGCGGCCGGATGTCGCCCGATGCGCCGGAACCGCCGGGCCAGGCGCGTTGGATCACCGAGACCAATGTGATGGGCATGTACAACACCGTGGAGCCGCTTTTGCCCAAGATGATTGCGCGCAAACGCGGCCATATCGCGCTGATCGGCTCGATGGCGGCGCTGCGCCCGCAGGGCGATGAGCCGTCCTATTCCGCCGCCAAGGCGGCCGTGCACGGCTATGGCGTGGCGATGCGGGGCTGGCTGCGCGCGCATCGCATTGCGGTGACGGTGGCCAATCCTGGGTTTGTGACCTCGCCCATGTCGGCGCGGCATCTTGGCCCCAAACCCTTCGAGATCTCTGCCGAGCGGGCGGCGGATGTGATTGCGGGCGCGATTGCCGCGCGGCGGGCGCATATCGCCTTTCCCTGGCAATTGGCGCTTTTGGCGCGGCTCGACCGGCTTTTGCCGCCCCTGCTGTCGGACATGGTCGAGCGCCGGCTGGCGGCGCGCATTCTGCCCGATCCAGAGCGTGAGCTGTGATCTGCATGCCGCCTTCGGCCCAGCCTGCCGCCCGCCACCCGGCCTGGCGCCCGGCCTGGCGCCCGGTGCAAGGTTTTGCTCAATGCGTCGGCCGATCCCGCATCGCATACCATGCACCGCGCTTGATCCGGCAGCGCGGGCCGCGACGGCTGCACAGCAAAACGGCAAAGTTGCGGGGCAAAGGTGATGACGCGCTGCGGCAAACAACTGGACAGCGAGGCAATGCCCATGAGATAAACACTTCTGGACATAAACCTGTGCCGAACCATGCTTTCTCTTGGCCGGTCAGTTTTCGGGGTGGCATGGGATGGGGCAGCATCGCCCGAGCGAACAGAGTTCGGGGAAGGAGTGTTCGTCACAGCAATGCCTGGAAAACCAAGGCTCGGAACAACACGGCCCGGCAAACAAAGGCTTGGCAAACAAAGGCTCGGCATAATTCAGCAGGCGCAAATCGGGACAGTTTGCGCGACGGCATAAAAAGAACCTTCAGACCTCTCAGATGGGTTTGCACCGCCTGTATCGGTGCGGGTCCAACATGGGGTCAAAGGGCGACATGCAAGGAACGGTGAGCATGAGTGATCGCGCCGGCCAATACGATATTGCAGTTACCGGCTATGCCTGTCGCCTGCCCGGCGCTGCCACGCCCGATGCATTTTGGGACGTGTTGACCGAGCGGCGTTGTGTGATCACCGAGGTCGGGCGCGACCGGTTCGAGCCGGATTTCGTCTATGACCCGGACCCTGCGGCAATCGGCAAAAGCTACAGCCTGGCGGCCGGTCAGATCGACGACATCTGGGGCTTCGATCCGGGGTTTTTCAGCATCTCCCCGCGCGAGGCGGTGCAGATGGACCCCCAGCAGCGGGTCCTGCTGCAGGTGGTGTGGGAGGCGCTGGAGCATGCCGGCCTGACCGGACCGGGGCTGGATGGCGCGCGCACGGGCGTCTTTGTGGGCGCCTCAAGCTCGGATTATTCGGCGCATTTTCTCACCGATCTGGCCCGGGCCGACACCCAGTTCATGACCGGCAACACGCTGTCGATCATCTCCAACCGGATCTCCTATCTGCTCGATCTGGGCGGGCCCAGCTTTACGGTCGACACGGCCTGTTCCTCGTCGTTTTACGCGCTGCACGCGGCCTGCCGGTCGTTGATGGAGGGCGAGATCGACACCGCCATCGTCGGCGGGGTCAATCTCCTGGTCTCACCCGGCCCGTTCGTGGGGTTTTCGCGCGCAACGATGCTGTCGCCCAGCGGGCTCTGCCGGGCCTTCGATGCGGGCGCCGATGGCTATGTCCGCTCGGAAGGCGCGGTTGTGTTCGTGCTGCGCAAGCTGGCCGCGGCACAGGCGCATGGCGACCGGGTGCGCGGCATCCTGGCCGGGTCGGGCATCAATTCCGACGGGCGCACGGTGGGCATGTCGATGCCCTCGGCGGTGCGCCAGGCCCAGCTTTTGCGCGACATGCAGGCCCAGTTCGGCATCGATGCCGGCGATCTGGCCTTTGTCGAGGCGCATGGCACGGGCACCCCGGTGGGCGATCCCTTGGAGGCGCATGCGATCGGCTCGGTCTTCGGTGCCGCGCGGCGCGACGCCGGGGCGGGGCCGCTGCCGATCGGGTCGGCCAAGACCAATTTCGGGCATCTGGAGCCGGTTTCGGGGCTGGTCGGGCTTTTGAAGGCCCAGCTTGCGCTGGAACATGGCGTGCTGCCGGCCTCGCTGCATCTGAACGAGCCCAATCCGAACATCGATTTCGCGGGGCTTGGGCTGGAAATCGCCGATCAGGCGCGTCCCATTCCGGAGCGGGGCGCGCCCTGGTTTGCCGGCGTCAATTCCTTTGGCTTTGGGGGCGCCAACGCGCATGCGCTGCTCAGACAGCCAACGCCGCAGGATCAACCGGAGAGCACCGCAGCGCCTGAAGCCGCGCCTGAGGCGGCGCCGGAACTTGCCCCGCTGACGCTGAGCGCGGCCAGTGCGGAGAGCCTGGCGGCCCTGGCGGGACGTTGGCACGACAGGCTTAAGCAGGCCGCGCCCGAAGAGGCCGCATCGCTTGTGAATGCCGCGGCCTGGCGCCGGGCGCCGCTGCAGCACCGTCTGGTCGCGCTGGGGGCGGATCGCGACGCGCTGATCGCGGCGCTCGACGCGCATGCGGGCGAGCAGAAATCGCCTGTTGTGATCACCGGCAAGGCCAACAAGGCCGCCGGCAAGACCGCATTCCTGTTTTCGGGCAATGGCTCGCAATGGGCCGGGATGGGCCGGCATCTGCACCGCACCGACGCGGTCTTTCGCACCAGCTATGAGGAGACGGCCGCCGAGTTTGCCAAGCTCAGCGGCATCGATCTCTCCGCCCTGCTCTTTGACGAGGCGCTGTCCGAGCAGCTGGGCTCCTCGCAGGTGGCTCAACCGATCCTTTTTGCGGTGCAGATGGCGCTGGTCGACGCGCTGGCCGCCCAGGGGCTCGTGCCCGATGCGGTGGCCGGCCATTCGGTGGGCGAGCTTGCCGCGGCCTCGACCGCCGGGATCATCAGCCGGTCCGACGGGGCGAAGTTCCTGCAGACCCGCTCATCGGCGCTTGACGGGTTGCGCGGCACGGGCGGCATGGCCGCGGTTTCGGCCGATGCCGGACAGATCGAGGCGGCGCTCGCCGAGGCCGGGATCAGCGGCGTGTCGATTGCCGGCATCAACAGCCCGCGCAGCGTGACGGTGTCGGGCGATTCCGGGCAGATCAAGGCGCTGCTTGCCTGGCTGCGCCGCAACCGGCGTATTGCCGGGGTGATGCTGGATGTGGAGATCCCCTATCATTCGGCCGCGGTCGAGCCGCTGCGACGGCGGATGCTGGACGATCTGAAGGGCCTGCGCCCGAAGGAAAGCGAGATCCTCTATGCCTCGTCGACGACCGGGCAGATCGCACATGGGCTGACCCTCGATTCCGACTATTGGTGGCGCAATGCGCGCGAGGTGGTGCGGTTCGAAGAGGCGGTCGAGGCGCTCTGCGAGGTGGGCTGCCGCACCTTTGTGGAGATCTCGCCGCGCCCGGTCCTGGTGACCTATGTGCGCGACAAGCTGCGCGCGACCGGGCATGCGGGGAATGTGGCGCGGACCATGGACCAGGGCGCGCGGGCCGATATCGGCACCGCGGAGATGGTCGCGCATGCCTACACGCTGGGCGCGCGTCTCAACCGGGAGGGGTTTTTCGGGCCCCGGGCCCTGGCCGGGGCACCGATGCCGGCCTATCCCTGGGCCAACACCGCGCTGCGCGCGCCGCATTCGGCCAGCCATTCCGATTTGTGGGGCATGGCCGAGTATCACCCGCTGATCGGGCGGGCGGTGATGCGCGGGAACCATTGCTGGGAGGGCGAGGTCAATGTGCGCAGCCTGCCCTGGCTCGCCGATCATGTGGTCGACGGGGTGCCGGTGTTTCCGGCGGCGGGCTTTGCCGAGATGGCGCTTGCGGCGGCGGTGCGCATGTATGGCGGCGCGGCGGTCGAGCTGACGGATCTGGAGATCCTGCGGCCGCTGGTGCTTGACCGCGACAGCGGCGCGGACACGCGGGTGACCGGCGACGCGCAGACCGGCGCGCTGCGCATCGAGGCGCGGCCGCGGCTGTCGGAGGATGGCTGGGCGCTGCATGCCATCGGCACGGTGCGGGCCGAGGCGTCGGACCGGCAGGCCAGCGTTGCCGCACCGGATGCAGCAGCGCTGCCGACCCAACCCGCCGATCTCTATGCGCTCCTCTCCGATATCGGGCTGGTCTATGGCCCGACCTTCCGACTGGCCACGGATATCGTCAGCGACGGGCGCCGGGCGGCGGCCGGCATTGCGGCCGAAGACGGCCCGCAGGATGCCCGGCTGGCGCTCAACCCGGCCTGGTTCGATGCCGCGATGCATGCGGTTTTTCCGATCCTTGCGGCATCTGCCCTGTCCGGCGTTGGGGCCTCGGGCGACCAGCCCGGCCTGACTTCTGGCGGAGCGGCTGCGGGCGAGACGGCTGCAGGCGGGACGGCTGCAGGTGGTCTGGCCATGGGCGGATTGGCCGGCGATCACGTCATGGCACAGAGCGCTTTGGCCGATGGCACCGTGTTTCTTCCGGTGCGGATTGGCCGTCTGCGCCTGGCCCGGCCCGGCGCCACCGTGGCACGGGCCCAGCTTGAGGTGACCCGCGCCTCGCCCCGCGGTGTGGAGATTTCGATCGCGCTGAGCGATGCGGAGGGCGAGACCGTCGCGGTCATCGAAGGTCTGCGCCTTCAGGCGACGCGGTTGCGCGGCCGCGCGGGCCAGGATCCGATGGTCTGGCACCAGCGTCTTGTGCGGCTGCGCGCCCCGGATGAACGGGTGCACCCGCCCTCGGGCTGGCGCGCGCCAGAGAGCCGACTGCGTGCGTTGGGTGTGGCCGGCGAGGATGAACCGGAGCCCGATGCGGGGCTGCTCTTGGTCGATGCGGCCTGCCGCCGGCTCGCCTGGGACAGCGTCTCGGCGCTTGCCGGGGCCGAAGGACAGCTGCTTCAGGCAAGCAATCCGGTGCTGGCCCGGCTTCTGGCGGCACTTGAGGAAGACGGGCTTTACCGGGCCGATGATGCGGGCGGGCGGATCGCGGCGGAATGCCCCTATCCCGCAATGGCCGATATTGTCGCCTCGATCACCCGAGAGGCGCCGGAACGCGCGCAGGAGCTGATGGAGCTGATGCGGCTGGAGCGGGTTTTGCCGGATCTGGCGGCGGGATCGGACCCCGCCAGCGACGCCCCATCGCGCGCCGGCATGGATCTTTCTGTCGGACAGCGGGTCATCTGGGAGCAGATGAACAAAGTCGCCTCGGACCTCGTGCAGGGCTGGTCGGCGCGCGAACGGCTCAACATCCTCATCCTGGGGGCCGCGCCCGCCACGGTTGTCACGACGCTCAGCACCGCACCCCGCGCCGGCGATATCGTGGTCGCCCATCCCGATCCGAAAACCCTGGAGCGGCTGCGCCAGACCCTGCCCTCGGCGCCCGGGCTGCGGGTTGAGGGGTTGGAGACCGCGCTCACCCCGTTCCGGTTCGACGTGGTGCTCTGCGTCGATCAGCTCGACGCGCTCGATGAGCCGGCGCGCGATGCGCTGTCGGCCGCGATTGCGCTGTCGGGCCTGCTGATCGCAGCCGTGACCGAACCGTCGCTGATGCAGGATCTGCGTCAGGGGCTTTACAAGGGCGCGGTGCCGCAGATGCGGGGTGCGGATGTCGAAACCGCGCTCGCCGCAGGGTTTCGCGACATCACCACCCAGACCCTGGCCTCGGGCGCGGTCGAGGCGCGGATCCTCACGGCCCGCCCGCGGCATCAGGCGGTGCGGGCCAGCCTGCCCGAGCCATCCGAGGGCGAGCGCCGGCTGGCGCTTTTGGTGCTCACCGACCGGCGCGAGGAGAACCGGCGGATCGCGGCGCTGCTGGAAGCCTCGCTGGTGGCCGCCGGGCTCGATGTGCGGCAATGCCTGGCCGGCGACCGGATCGCGCTGGAAGAAGAGGTGAGCGAGATCGTGCATCTGGCCGATCTGCCCGAGCCCCAGGATGACACCGATCCGCTCGAGCTTGCCGGCCGCCGCATCGCCACGCTGCGCGACATTCTGGCCGTGGCGCGGCCCGAGCGTGTGTGGGTGGTCACCCGCGGCGCCGGCCCAGCGCGCCCGCTGGCCCTGGGCGACACGCCAGGCGAGGCGGCGACCGATGCGACCGCTGCCGATGCGGCGCTGTGGGGTGCCACCCGTGTGGCGGGCAATGAGCATCCCAAGACCGAGTTCAGGCTGATCGATTTTGCCCAGGGCACGGCCGCGGAAACGCTGGCCGAGAACCTCTGCTCGCTGGTCATGTCGGGGTCGCGCGAGACAGAGATCCTCTTTGACGAGGCCGGCATTCTCGCGCCGCGGGTCGAACCGCTGGCCATGCCGGGCACCGGCGCCGAGGCCGCGACCGGCGCGGCTGCGCGGGGCCGCGCCATGCGTCTGGAGATCGGCCAGCAATCGGTGCTCGACAGCCTGACCTGGCGCGATGCGGTCCGCCGCGACCCGGGCCCGGGCGAGGTGGAGATCGAGATCCGCGCCACGGGGCTCAATTTTCGCGATCTGATGTGGGCGCAGGGGCTTTTGCCCGACGAGGCGCTGGAGGATGGCTTTGCCGGTGCGACGCTGGGGATGGAGTGCGCGGGCATCGTGGCAAAGGCCGGCAAGGGCAGCGCTTTTCGCCGCGGCGATGCGGTGATCGCCTTTGCCCCGGCCTGCTTTTCAACCCATGTGACGGTTGCGGCCGAGGCGGTGGCGCGGCTGCCCTCCGGCGCCACGCTCGACACCGCAGCGGCAATCCCCAC
>JBCDDO010000006.1:0-17293 GCA_039180245.1 Pseudomonadota bacterium
ATTGGCGGGGCCGGGCCCGGCTGGGGGGTGGATTGCCGTTTACCACGTTCCGGGGGGCGATTTGGGGCCCACCAGGCTCCTGGGGGCGCGGGGGGGGGGGGGGGGGTGGGGGGGGCGGGACGCTGCCCCCCAAAACCCGGCGCCCGGCGCCCTCAACGTGCGCGGTAATTGGGGCTTTCGCGGGTGATCTGCACATCATGCACATGGCTTTCGCGCAGCCCAGCGCCGGTGATGCGCACAAAGCGGCAGCCTTGGCGCATGGCCTCGACCGTCGGCTGACCGGTATAGCCCATGGCCGCGCGCAGCCCGCCGGCCAACTGGTGGATCACTTGACCCGCGGGCCCCTTATAAGCGACCTGCCCCTCGATCCCCTCGGGCACCAGCTTCTGCTCGGCCACCTCGGACTGGAAATAGCGATCGGCCGATCCGCGCGCCATCGCCCCCACCGAGCCCATGCCACGATAGGCCTTGTAGCTGCGGCCCTGATGCAAAAACACCTCGCCCGGGGCCTCATCGGTGCCGGCAAGCATCGAGCCGATCATTGCGCAATGCGCGCCGGCCGCGATCGCCTTGGCAAAATCGCCCGAATACTTGATGCCGCCATCGGCGATCACCGGCACATCGCCAGCAGCCGCTGCGCAGGCCAAAACCGCGGTCAGCTGCGGCACTCCGACCCCGGCCACCATGCGGGTGGTGCAGATCGAGCCCGGGCCGATCCCCACCTTCACCGCATCGGCGCCGGCACCGATCAGCGCCCGCGTCGCCTCGGCCGTGGCCACATTGCCGGCGACCACCTGCACGGCATTCGACAACCGCTTGATCCGGTCCACCGCCTCGCTCACCGCCCGGGCATGGCCATGGGCGGTGTCGATCACGATCAGATCGCAGCCGGCATCGATCAGCGCCTCGGACCGCGCAAAGCCCGCATCGCCGACGGTCGTTGCCGCCGCCACCCGAAGCCTGCCCAGCGCATCCTTGCAGGCCTGCGGGTTCAGCACCGCCTTTTCGAGATCCTTGAGCGTCAACAGCCCGGTCAGCCGGCCCTCCTCGTCCACAACCAGAAGCTTTTCGATCCGCCGCGCCTGCATCAGGCTGCGCGCCTCGCTCAGATCCGCCGGCTCGCGCAGCATGGCCAAACTCTCGGCCGTCATCAGCGCGCGCACCGGCGTTGCCTCATCGGTGGCAAAGCGCATGTCGCGATTGGTCAGGATCCCGACCACCCGGCGCTCGGCATCGACCACCGGAAAGCCGGTGATCTTATAGCGCTCCTGAAGCGCCCGCGCATCGGCCAGGGTTTGGTCGGGGGTCAGGGTGATGGGCTTATAGACGACACCGGATTCGAACCGCTTCACGCGGCGCACCTCGGCATTCTGGGCCTCGACGGTCAGATTGCGGTGGATGACGCCCATGCCGCCGGCCTGGGCCATGGCGATGGCCATCCGGCCTTCGGTCACCGTGTCCATTGCCGAGCTCAGCAGGGGGATGTTGAGGGCGATCTCACGGGTCACCCGACTGCGCAGATCGGCATCGGCAGGCAGAATGCTAGACGCGGCCGGCTCCAACAGCACGTCGTCAAAGGTCAGGGCCTCGCGGATTTCCATCGGCACATCCCCTGTCATGATCGCCAGTCGTGAAGAACGTGCCGCGCTCTATCCCATGCGGGTGTGCGAATGGAAAGATCCAAGCTGCACCATGCGGCGATCGGCACCGTCCAGGGTTTGGGGCATCGTCACCCGCGCGCGGATGGCGGCAGCAGGAGCCGGGCCAGGGTCCAAAGCGTGACGGCGCAGGCGACCGCCAAGGCCGGCCAGGCAAGCCAGACCGCACCCAGCCCAGGCAGCCGCACCTCGGCGGTCATGCACAGCACCGCGAAGGCGGCACATGGAAAGGTGAAGGCGCTCCATCCCGGATGCCAGCCCCCGGCCGTGATCCAGCGCAGCCGCAGCACCAACAGCGTCGCGACAAGCGTTGCAACGGCAAAGGCTGCCAGGAACAGCGTCGGGTGGCCAAGCCCGGCCGCGCCGGTTCCGATCAGCGAGACCGGCGCGAGATGGATCGCTTGTGCAGCGCGCTGCGCCGGCGGCACGGGGCCGCGAAGCAAGGCCAGCAGGACGGCCACAGCAACCATCGCCGCCATGGGTACGGCCGCATAAAGAACCAGCGCCGAGAACAGCGTCTCGCCCAGCGGCAGCCCGGCGATCGGGGCCACGACCAGGCCCACGAAGGGAAGATAGAGCACTGGCGAGGCCGCAAACCCCTCCCCCCGGGTGGCAAAGAGCGTGGCTGTCACCGCGACCACACTGGCAACGTGAAGTCCGATACCCAGCAGCCAGACCGCACGGGCCAGGTCCGGTGAGACCGGCAAAAGCAGCGCGGCAAGAAGCATCAGGCCCATCGCGCCGGCCGAGAGCGTGCCACGCAGGGGCGGCGGACGCAGATCCTGCATCACTGTGGCGGGGCGCCGCGCGGCCCGGGCGACATAGGCCGCTAGGCAGACCAGATAGATGCCGGCCGCAATCACCTGCCATGCGGTTGCAAACGTCCGAGGCACGCCCAGCAGCGCAGCCTGCTCCATGGCAATCCCGCAGCCCAGCGCACCCAGGCAGGCTGGAAACATGATGGGCGAGGCAAGCCTGGAGAGATCGGCCATCCGATCAGACCCGTTGACCGCAGGCGCAGCCCGCAGACCGCCCGTTCACCCGGGCACGTCCGGATCATCCGCGTGACGGTTGGCAGCGCGAAACCCGGTGGCGACGACGAATTTCTCGGCACTGTCGGCGCGGCTTGCCGGCGGTTTCATATGCGAGACCTTGGAAAAATCCCGCTTGAGCGCCGACAAAAGCCCGCTTTCGGCCCCACCGGCCAGCACCTTGGCCACAAACGCGCCACCCGGCGCGAGGATCTGGCGGGCGAAATCGGCCGCTGCTTCGCAGAGCGCCACAATGCGCAGATGGTCTGTGGCGCGGTGGCCCGAGGCCGAGGGTGCCATGTCCGACAGGACCAGATCCGCCGGCCCGCCCAGCCGCGCGGCGATCTCTGCCTCGGCCGTGTCGGAGAGAAAATCGAGCTCCATCAGATCGGCACCGGGAACCGGGTCGACCGGCTTGAGGTCGACCCCCAACACCCTCCCCTGCGGCCGCCCGCTGCGCTGGCCCAGCGCGTTGACCCGTGCGACGGCCACCTGCGTCCAGCCGCCGGGTGCATTGCCCAGATCCAGCACCCGCGCGCCGTCGCGCATCAGCCGGTGCTTGTCGTCGATTTCAGCGATCTTATAGGCGGCGCGGCTGCGATATCCGTCGCGCTTGGCCTGCGCCACATAGGGATCGTTGAGCTGGCGCTGCAGCCAAAGCGTCGAGGAAAGCTTGCGTCCGCGCGCCGTCTTGACCCGCACGGTCAGATCGCGGGCACCGCGGCCCGACCCGCCGGACGGTTTTCCCGGCGCCATGCGTCAGCCCAACCCGCCCGGGTAATGGCCGTCTTCGTTCATCATGGCGTAAAGCAGCCCTTCGCGCAGGCCGCGATCGGCCACCCGAAGCCGCTCGACCGGCCAAAGCCGCAGGAAGGTTTGCAGGATGGCGATGCCCGACACGATCAGCCGCGCGCGGTTGGCCCCGATCGCCGGGTGACGCGTGCGGTCGCGATAGGAGAGGCCCAGAAAGCCGGCCACAATCTCCTCGATCCGTGTCCGGTCCAGCCAGGCCCCATCGACCCGATCGCGATTGTAACGCTGCAGGCCGAGGCTCGCCGCCGCGATGGTCGTGACCGTGCCCGAGGTCCCGATCATCTGCATCGGAGAGAACGAGGGCATATCGGCCCCGGCAGCGGCAAAGCTCGCCACCAATTCTTCGAAATGGCGCGACATCAGCGCAAACCGCGCCCGGTCATCGGCGACATCCTGGAACTTTTGATGCAGGGTGGCCACGCCCAGCGGCACCGAGATCCAATCAAGAATGCGCGCGCCGAGCCGTCCGGTGGAGGCAAGGCTGCCCTTGAGCGGCGCAAGTTCCAGCACCGCCTTGCGGCGGGCTTGCGCCGGCACGCCGCGCAGATCCAGCAAGATCAGCTCGGTCGAGCCACCGCCAATGTCAAAGACCATCAGATGATCGGCCTCTGGCGCGACCAGCGGCGCGCAGGAGGTCAGCGCCAAGCGCGCCTCAAGCTCCGGCCGGATGATCTGCAGCGAGAGCCCGGTGTCGCGCTTGACCGCGGTCAGCACATCCGCGGCGTTCGCCGCCTGGCGGCAGGCCTGGGTTGCAACCAGCTCATGCCGCTCCACCCCATGTTTGCGCAGTTTGTGCGCGCAGAGCTGCATGGCCCGCAAAACCCGTCCGGCACCCGCGCTGCTCAGCCGGCCGGTGCGCTCCAGATCGGCGCCCAGCGAGACCGAGCGCGAGACGCTGTCGACGATGCGAAACCCGCCGGCTCGCGGCACCGCGACGAGCATCCGGCAATTGTTGGTGCCAAGATCAAGTGCGGCATAGGCGGGATTGGCCTCGAACTTGGGGCCGGGCGCGCTGCGCCCATGCGGCGCGGCAAGCGGCTCGCGCCCAGGCACCGACGCGCGTGGCGCAGCCAATGCCGACGACAGACCCTCTTGTGACACGCCGCGCGCCGGCATGGTCCACGACCCTTCCCTGCCTCCGCAAAATCGGAACAACACCCTTCTGGATATCCGACCCGGTGCACTGGATCAAGCCGTGCCGGTTTTGCGCCGGCAGCGAATGCCCACGGCGTTAAGTTCGGCTTGTTCCGCATCGGGCCTGGAAGGCGGAACGACGCGCCCTGCCCTGTTCCTGATTTCGCAGGCGCAGGTCTGGCTCCGGATCGGGCTTTCGTCTTAGCCGGCGCTGTCGGCGACCGAGAGCGGCACAGCCTCGAACCCCAGCGCCCGGCAGACATTGAAGGTCAGGTCGGGATTGTTGAGGGTGTAGAAATGGAGATGGCCGGCCCCCTCGCTGCGCAACTGATCGCATTGCTCGGTCGCCAAGGCGGTTGCCAGCAGCAGACGGTCCTCGTCCGAGCCGGCATTGCCAAACGCGCGATGCAGCTCATCGGGCACTTTCGTGCCGCAACGGGCCGCGAAATTGCACATCTTTTCGAAATTCTCGATCGGAAACAGGCCCGGATGGATCGGTGCTGTGATCCCGGCGGCTGCGGCCCGATCCCGGAAGCGCAAAAACAGATCGGTGTCGAAAAAGAACTGGGTGATCGCTGCCGTCGCACCGGCATCCAGCTTGCGTTTGAGATTGTCGAGATCGGCCTCGGGCGAGGCCGCCTCCGGATGCACTTCGGGATAGGCCGCCACATAGATGTCGCGCACGCCATCGGCGCGCAGTCCGGTCACAAGCTCGGCGGCCGAGCGGAACCCGTCCGGATGCGCCACAAAGTGGTCCTCGCCCTTGGGCGGGTCGCCGCGCAACGCAACGACCGCGCGTGCGCCCAGGCGGCGATAGTCGCGCGCCACCTTCAGCGTCTCCTCCCGGCTGGCACCGACACAGGTCAGATGCCCGGCCACATCCACCCGCGCCCGGTCGCGAATGGTCATGATCGCCGCCATGGTCCGGTCGCGCGTGGTGCCGCCGGCGCCGTAGGTCACCGACACGAATTTGGGTCCAAGAGGGGTCAGGCGTTCCACAGACCGCCACAGCCGCAAGGTTGCCGCGGGCGTTGCGGGCGGAAAGAACTCGAACGAAATCGTGTCGCCCTGCGTGGGGCCAAGACGCTGATGCATAGATCTGCCATCCGTTGGGAACCATTCCGTCATACTAGAAAATTTCCGACACATCAAGGCGCGTTCGCGACATCGCTTTCGCAGCGCAGCATATGATTGCGTAAAATGCTCCGGCATGATGTCGCATTCCCACCCAGTTTCGTCGCCCTCCATCGACTGGAAACCGCGCAGGGTCGATAGCCATATGAGTGAGACAGGAGCGACCGATGCCCGATGTGACCATCGTTTACTGGCGCGATATCCCGGCCCAGGTGATTGTGGGGCGCGGGCGGCGTGGCGCAAAGCGTCAACTTGCCGAGCGGTTCGAGCAGGCCATCGACCGCTGCGCCATGCGGGTGGGGGCGGCCGGCACCGATGCTTATCTGGCGCAGTGGCGCAAAAGCACACCGGTCACGATAGAGGGCGAGCCCGACGCGCTGGCCGAGGCCGAGGCCGAACGGCTTGAAGCGACCTATGATCAGGCGGCACTGAAGACTTTGATCGAGAATGACGGATGGGACGACACCGCGGCGGCAGCCGGCTCGGGGCAGGCGTGAGGAAAGGCAAGGCATGGCACGGATACTGAGCTTTCGTCCCCGGGCGGACACGGCAAGCGCTCCCCTCGACACGGGTCTTTCAGGCTTTCTGAAGGACTTCTCGATCGAGGTCATGCCCCGCACCGCGGCCAAGATCGCCGACTTCCGCGCCATTCTGCCGACCGGCACCCGGGTCTATGTCGCCCATATCGACGGCACGCCGTTCGAGGAGATGCTGGCGACCGTCACGCGCCTGCGCGATGAGGGGTTTGAGGTGATGCCGCATATCCCGGCCCGGGTGGCCTGCACGCGGGCGCAATTGGGCGATTGGGTGTCGGCCTATGCCGATGCCGGGGTCACCCAGGCGCTGGTCCTGGCGGGCGGGGTCTCGGAGGTGCGCGGCGATCTCTCCAACGCCATGGAGATCCTGGAGACCGGGCTGCTCGATCGCCACGGCTTCACGCGGATCCATGTCGCCGGCCATCCGGAGGGCAATCGCGACATCGACCGCGACGGATCGGACCGGGCGGTGATGGAGGCGCTGCGCTGGAAACATGCCTTCGCCCAGCGGACCGATGCACAGATGGCGCTTGCCACTCAGTTTTGTTTTGAGGCCGAGCCGGTGATCGCCTGGGCCGAGCGGCTGCGCGCCGAGGGGCTGGACCTGCCCATCCATATCGGCATCGCGGGCCCGGCCAAGCTGCAAACCCTGATCAAATTCGCCATGGCCTGCGGCGTCGGTCCCAGCCTGCGGGTGCTGACCCGGCGCGCAGCGGACGTGACCAAGCTGCTTTTGCCCTTCACACCGATCGACATCCTGCGCGATCTGGCCGCCCATAAGGCCGCACATCCGGAGTTTTTGGTCGAAGCGGTGCATGTCTTCCCGCTGGGCGGCATCGGTCCTGCGGCAAGCTTCCTGGACGCCCAGGGCCGGTCGGCGGCGGGCGCCGCCATAGCCTGAGGCCCCGGCCTCGCGTCGACCACGCCCAAAGCGCCGCCCAATCTTCTGCCCAAAGCTTCCATTGCAGCGCGCCTGCCCGGCGCGCTAGGACACCCGCATGACCAAAACAATTGTCGAATCGAACACGAAGACCGTCATCATCGGCTTCGATCAGCCCTTCTGCGTGATCGGCGAGCGGATCAACCCCACGGGGCGCAAGAAACTCGCCGCCGAGCTGGAGGCTGGGGATTTTTCAACCGTCGAGCGCGATGCGCTGGACCAGGTTGCCTGCGGTGCCGCGGTGCTCGATGTGAATGCCGGGGTGGTCTACAACTCCAACCCCGACCCCAACCAGACCGAGCCGCCGCTGATGCGCCAGATGATCGAGCTGGTGCAGGGGCTCGTCGACGTGCCGCTTTGCATCGACAGCTCGGTGCCCGGTGCGCTGGAGGCGGGCCTTGCGGTTGCCCAGGGCCGGCCGCTCCTGAACTCGGTGACCGGTGAGGAAGAGCGGCTGGAACAGGTGCTGCCCCTGGTCAAGAAATACAACGTGCCTGTCGTCGCGATCTCGAATGACGACACCGGCATTTCCGAAGACCCCGATGTGCGCTTTGCCGTGGCCAAGAAAATCGTCGAGCGGGCGGCCGATTTTGGCATTCCTCCCCATGACATTGTCGTCGATCCGCTGGTCATGCCGGTGGGCGCCATGGCGACGGCGGGCCTGCAGGTCTTTGCGCTGGTGCGCAAGCTGCGCGACGAGCTGGGTGTGAACACCACCTGCGGGGCCTCCAACATCTCCTTCGGCCTGCCCAACCGGCACGGCATCAACAATGCCTTCCTGCCCATGGCGATCACCGCTGGGATGACCTCGGCAATCATGAACCCTGTGCAGCTCGCCACCTCCGACAAGAAGCTCGATGAGCGGATTGCGGCTTTGGCGGCGATGGGCGTGGCGCTGCCCGAGGAAATCGACCGCGCCGCGCTGGCACCGCTTTTGGGGCTGCCGCCGATGAAGGCCAGCCCGGGCCGCGAGATGGAGGCGGTGCGGGCCGCCAATTTTTTGGCCAACAATGACGCGCATGGCGCGGAGTGGATCCGGTTCAACAAGCCGCCCGGCGAGGCAAATGCCGAAGGTGGCCGCGGCGGCCGGCGCCGACGCCGGGGGTAAAGCGGCGGGGTGCGCGGGGTGAGCCGGTCCTGAAGCCGCGCAGGACGATCAGTCTGGCACTGTCATGGACAGCCACGCGCCGCCCCGCGCAAAGTCATTCGGGGTTGTAACCGGCGGCCGATGCCCGGACGCCCAGGCGCTTTTCCAGGCGTGCCACGCGGCGGCGGATGGGATCGTCCGGTGCGGCCAGCGCATCGGCGCGATGGAACGCCCGTTCGGCAAGATCGGTCTCGCCCGCCGACAGGAGCGATTGCGCGATGTCGAGCGCCCGCGCCGGGCTGAGCAGCTCACCGATCAGCGCCTCCAGCCGCGACCGCCCCGGCCCACGCCCGGTTTGGTGCTTGAGAAGGGCATAGGCCGCGCGGCTCTCTCCCGCCTCGCGGTCATGGTCGCGCGAAAGGCTGTTGAGCAGCGCGGCGACAACCGACAGATCGACAGCTCCCGCATGCGGCACGGGACGCTCGGCGGGGTCAAGCGTGAAGCGAATCCGCGCTTGGGTGACCATGCCCAGCCAGTCCAGATCCGGCGCGACACTCTCGTCGAACCGATCCCAGTCGAAATCGGGCAGCCGAAAGGGTTGGCGCCCCGCCATCTCCGCCATCACCGCCAGCTCGGACTGCGCGGCCAGAACCCGGTTCTTCAGCCGGCGCGACCGGGCCGGGTTCAAACGGCCCTCGACAAAAGGCGGCACAGCACGGTTCAGCGCCTCCAGCAGCAAGGTGGAGCCATGGTCCAGCGCTTCGTTGACCACGCGTTCCTGCACCCCCAGCGCCTCGGGCAGCGCCCCGAAGGCTGCGTCGAAAAAGGCCGCAACCACACTGCCACCGGGAAACCCGTCCGGCGCGAACCGGTGGATTTCAACCGCGTCCTGACCAAACGCCTCCAACCAGGGCGCGAGGCGCGCCTCAAAGCCTGGCAGGATCGAGGCCCGAACCAGCCGCGGCTGCGTCGTCTCGCGCAAATCCAGCGAGACATGGGCGAGCTCGGCAAAGGTCGCGCCGCCCCTGATCAGCTGCTGGGCCATGCTGTTGGCATAGCTGTAGGGCGCGCGCAGAAAGACGATCAACCGCACATGATTGACCTGTTGGGTGACAAGCCTGGCGATCTCGCGCACCGCCTCGGGGGCAAAATCGACCAGGTTCTCCGAGCTCAAAAGCAGCGTCGACTGGGTCGTCTGGGCAAGCCAGTCTGCAAACGACCGGCGCATCTCGGCGCCGAACGCGCGCTGCGCGGGCGCGGTGTCGAGCCCCCAATTTTGGACCATATGGTTGCGTGAAAGATCGTCATGGAACGCAGCATAGATCCGGGCCGAGCTTTGCCCGGGTTCAAAGAGCGCCACGTCGTGCGCAGCCAGCGCCTCTGCCCCGCCGGCCAGCGTCGCCTGGATCGAGCTGGAGCCGGTCTTATGCGCGCCCAGATGCAAGATGAGAGTGCGTGCCACAGCCGCTGCCTTTCCTAACGGCCGCGTCACCGCCCCGCCGCGCCAGTTGCGGGCCAGAGTATCAGCGCCGCGCACAAGGTCCATTCCTCCAACCGCCATACCCCCTCCGCCAGGGCCCGCTTGCAGGCCATCAAGCGGCGCCAAGGGGCAGTGCGGGGCGCGATGCGACCCGCTTTCTACCGTGCAAATATGCCAGTGATGGCCGGGGCGGGCCCGGCGCACCCCGCCAAAAGCGCCGTTTCTGGCCCTGCCGTCGTGACCCAGCGCACATCAGCCCGCCATCAAACCGCCCGAATGTGCTCGACAACACAGTCACGCCGCCGTGTGCCCTAGTGAACCGTGGTCTGTGTAACTAACTTCACTCTTGCGACGCAGGCTTTCAAATGAAAAGAGCCCATATGGGCCATCATTCACAGTTAGTTCCGCGTTTTTTCTAGCGTCGCTCCGGGTTGGACGAACCTTTTTTGACCCCAACTCGCAGTGTTTTCGTACACTGCTTGCAAAGAGAGTAACCTAGACATGACCAAGACCGTTTTTGACAGATCTTCGACTGAGCGTGCAGTCACCCTTGAGGACACCGCCGTCACGCCCCCCTCGATCGGCACCACTGCCGTGCGGCTGGGTGATGTCTTCGACAACTGGCTTTTTGGCACGGCCAATGCCGACACCATTGAAGGCTTCGGCGGCGACGACACCATGTATGGCGGCGCCGGCAACGACACATTCCGTTACACCAATGGCGAGGATGCGCGCACCGGCGAGTATGTCTTTGGCGGCACCGGCTCGGATAGGCTTCTGCTGCAGGGTGCCGGCTATTATGATATGCGCGGCGGGCAGTTCTCCTCGATCGAGGAGCTGGAATTCTACGCCCAGACCGGCATCGACAAGACGGTCAGTTTCAACAGCTCGGATCTGGCACAGGGCACCGACCTGGCTTCAGATCTGCTCGTCGACGCAGATTCGACCTCCGGCTCGAACGCCCATATCCGCATCTACACCGACGGCACCTCCAACAATGTCAGCCTGTCGCAATGGACGTTTCAAGACTGGCGCGACACCGGCAGCAGCGCCGACAGCATCACCATTTACGGCGATTCCAATATCAACTGGCTGACCGGGTCGAGCGAGCGCGACAACATCTACGGGTATGACGGCAACGACATCCTGTCGGGTTTGGGCGATGAAGACCGCCTCTATGGGGGCGCGGGCGTCGACTATCTCTATGGCGGAGACGAAGACGACATCCTGGAGGGCGGCACCTGGACCGACCATGCCTATGGCGGCGATGGCGACGACCTCTTCGTGGTCAACAATGGCGAGTTTTACGACAACAGCTATGGCGGCGCCGGCACCGACACGCTCAGCCATGCCGCGAGCGCCTATGACGGGCTGAACATCGATTTCGAGGCCGGCACGCTCAGCGGCACCGGGGTGAACGGCACGGCCAATGTGGCGAGCATCGAGATCTACCGGGACGGCTCGGGCGACAGCACCATCACCTCGGCCGGCACCGGCCAGACCCTCTATGGCAATGGCGGCAATGACACCATGATCGCCACCACAGGGTCGGAAACGATGTATGGCGGCAGCGGCGTCGACACGCTCGACCTTTCGGTCGACAACTGGAAGTACAGCTTCGACATGAACAGCGGCCTGTCGGTGGAGTACGGGTCGAGCGAGCTGTTCCGCTTCTTCGAGAATGTCATCTTCGGCAGCCAGGATGACAGCGTCACCGGCACTTCGGACGCGAACCGTCTGGAAATGGGCGCTGGCGATGACAGCGTCGATGCAGGCGCCGGCAATGACGTGATCTTCGGCATGAACGATGACGACGTCATCGCGGTCGGATCCGGCACCGACACTGCTTATGGCGGCAGCGGCAAGGATCTTGTCATCGTCGGCGACTCGAATTTCGGTGACAATGACTACTTCAATGGCGGCTCGGGCCTTGAAGACCGGATCGATTACTCGGCCTTCAGCTGGGGCACGCCGTCAACGCCGGTCGTTTTCGACCTGCTCACCAACACCGCCAGCTATGGCGCGTTCTCCGAGACCATTGTCGGCTTTGAGGAGCTGGTCGGAAGCCAAGGCGCCGAGACGATCCGCGGCGACAACCTCAAGAATAAGATCCATGCCCAGGACGGCGACGACAATGTCGATGGCCGGGGCGGCGATGACGGCATCCTCGGAGAAGGCGGCAGCGACGTCTTGTTCGGCAACCTGGGCAACGACTTTATCGATGGCGGATTGGATGCCGATTTCGTCTACGGCGGCAGCAATGAGGACCGGTTGCGCGGCGGGCACCACGACGACCTTGTGTCGGGTGGCAGCGGCAATGACGTGGTCAAGGGCAATAGCGGCAATGACAGCCTCTATGGCGGCAGCGGCGATGACAAGGTCAAGGGCAATTCCGGCAATGACCTGATCGTCGATGGCAGTGGCGCCGACATCATGGGCGGCGGCACCGGCGCGGACATCTTCGACCTGGTCGTGGACGCCGATCTCGACAAAATCGTCGCCTTCGAGGACAATCTCGACAAGATCAAGCTCGACGGGTTCTCGTTTGGTGCGCTGACCTTCACCGACCACAAGCCGGGCAAGGTGACCATCGAGTATGGCAGCGACGAGGTGTTGCTGATGGCCTCGGGCAATCTGACCTCGGCCGACCTGACCGCCTCGGATTTCATCTTCTGATCCGGCAAATCAACGCTCACGGGATGGGGGTGGCTTCGGCCGCCCCCATTTCGTTTCAGCCCGGCGAATAGACCAGCGCGTTGAGCGGCTCATCAGGGTCCAGCGACGGGATCGCCGAGAGCAGCGAGCGGGTATAGGCATGCTGCGGATCGGCAAAAAGCTGGCGGGTCGGGGCCTGTTCCATGATCTGGCCGTGATACATCACCGCGACATGGTCGCAGACATGCGCGACCACCGAAAGATCATGGCTGATGAATAGGAAGGTCAGGTCGAGATCGCGCTGCAAAGTCTTGAGAAGGTTGAGGATATCGGCCTGGATCGAGACGTCGAGGGCCGCCACCGCCTCATCGGCGACCACGAATTTCGGCCCGCAGACCAAGGCGCGGGCAATGGAGATCCGCTGGCGCTGCCCGCCCGAAAACGCATGCGGAAACCGCCGCAAATGCTCCAGGTTCAGCCGGCATTTGGCAGCGATCTCGCGCACCCGCTGGTCGGTTTCCTCGCGGCTGCGGGTGAGCTTCATCACCTCGAGGGGCTCGGCAATGATGTCGCGCACCGTCATGCGCGGGCTGAGCGCAGCATAGGGGTCCTGAAAGATCAGCTGCGCGCGCCGGCGATAGTTGCGCAGCGCCTCCGGCGCCAGCGTTCCGACATCATAGCTGACCTCGCCGTCATCATAGCGGATTGCCCCGCCAGTGATCGGCACGGCACGCAAAATGGCGCGGCCCAGCGTGGTCTTGCCCGACCCGCTTTCGCCAACCAACCCCACAAAGCTGCCCTTTGGAATTTCAAGGCTGACATGATCGACCGCCTTGAGCATGGGCGGTGTGCCAAAGAGACTGCGCCCCAAAGGAAAGTGGATCGACACATCGTCGATGGACAGAAGCGCCTCACTCATGCAGCCCCCGCAACGTCTTCGGGAAAGAGGGCTGCGAAATGGCCGGGTGCGACCTCGGTGAGCGGCGGCACTTCGCGTTCATAGCGCGAGCCGGGCTTGAGCTGGGCGTTGCGCGGGTGAAACACACAGCCCGATGGCCGCTCCAGCGGGCTGGGAATGTCGCCCGGGATCGGCGAAAGCGGCGCGTCGAGATCGTCAAGATTGGGCAGCGCGTTGATCAGCCCTTGCGTGTAGGCATGGGCGGGGTGGCGGATGACATCGCGCACCGGGCCGACCTCCATGATCCGGCCCAGATACATCACCGCGACCCGATCGGCGGTCTGCGCAATCACCCCCAGATCATGGGTGATGAAGATGATGCCCATGCCGAACTCGGCCACCAGATCCTTCATCAGCGCGATGACCTGGGCCTGGATGGTCACATCGAGCGCCGTGGTCGGCTCATCGGCGATCAGCAGCTTGGGGCTGGTGGAGAGCGCCATGGCGATCATGGCGCGCTGGCGCATGCCACCTGAAAGCTCAAACGCGTATTGGTCGAACCGCTGCGCCGGCTCCTTGATGCCGACCCGATCCAGCATGTCGATCGAATGGCTGCGCGCCTGACGTTTGGTCATGTCGGTGTGCAGAACGAGCTGTTCGACCATCTGATCGCCGATGGTGATGGCCGGTGCAAAGCTGGCCATGGGCTCCTGAAAGATCATCGACACCGCACCGCCGCGGATGACCCGCATGTCGCGTGGCCGGCGCAGCGACAGCACATCGATCTTGCGCTCGGGCAGATGCAGCGTGATCCGGCTTTTCGGCCCATAGATCGCGTTGCGGGGGTTGAGCTGCATGATCGACTTGGCGGTCACCGATTTGCCGGAGCCGGATTCGCCCACCAGCCCCATCACCTCGCCCGGGGCCAGCGAGAATGAGACATCCTCAACCGCGGTAATGCGCCCCTCATCGGTGTCGAATTCCAGGGTGAGGTTTTCGACCTCGATCAGATGGCTCATGCAGACCCTCCGGCGGCAAAAAGCTTGCGGAAGATGACCTTGTCCTCACCGTCGCCGTAAAAATCGCGCACCCGGCCCTCCTCTTCATACCCCGCCTTCGCATAAAGCGCCCGGGCGGCTGCCTGATCGGGCAGCTGGGTCGTTTCGATGATGATCATGCGCGCATTGGCCGCCGCCTCAATTTGTGCAATCAGCGCTTTGGCGAGCCCCGCGCTCTGCGCGGCAGGCAGAACGCCAAGCGCGAGCAGGTTCCACACCGCATCGGTCATCGGCTCGGGCCGCGCAAAGGCAAAGCCGACCGCCGCTCCGGCATGCTCGACCACGCGCCACAGATCGGGCGCCCCTGCAAAGGCCGGCGCGATCATGTCGTCGATGAGCGTGGCGGGAAAAAGCCCGCAGGCCTCGGCGATCTCGCCCAGCACCTGGACATCGGCGGGCCGGGCCGGGCGGATCATTTCTTGACGTCCGAATAGGGATCGGCCGCGTCGCGCAGCCCGTCGCCGACAAACACAAAGGCCAAGACCAGGGTGATGAAGAAAAGCACCGGGATGAACTCCCACTGGAAGTTCAGCAGCACGTCGATGGAGGAGACGTTTTGCAAGAGCACGCCCAGCGAGCTCACCGGCTCCTTCAGCCCCAGCCCGATGAAGCTCAGCGCGGTTTCGCTCAGCACCATATAGGGAAAGGAGATCACCAGATCGACGATGATGTAACTGGTGAAGCTGGGCAGCAGATGCCGGCGGATCACATGGCCCGAGGAGGCGCCGCAAAGCTGGGCCGCGAGCACATAATCCTGGGTGCGTTCGGTCAAAAGATGCGTGCGCACACGGCGCGCAAGCGTCGGCCAGCCGATCAGCCCCAGGATGACGGAGATGATCATAAACCGCGTCTCGGCACTGACTGTGGGGTAATAGGCGGTCATGATCGCCGCGATCGCCATAAAAAGCGGGATGGCCGGAATGGTTCGAACCGCATCGGTCACCATCTGGATCACCCCATCGATCCAGCCGCCGAAATAGCCCGATATGCCCCCGATGATCAGCGCCAACACAAAAGAGATCAGCACCCCGATGGTGCCCACTGCAAGCGAGGTCCAGATCGCATGCAGCGTGCGGCTGAAGATGTCCTTACCCTCGCTGTCGGTGCCAAAAAGGTGGATCTTGCCGGTGTCGACGCCAAAAAAGCGGGTGGAGAAGCTGAGCCCGAACAGCCGGTATTCCGCCCCCTCCACGAAAAACCCCACATAGCGCCGGTCATCGGTGATGGTGGGCTCCATACGCAGGGTCTGCATGTTGCGCTTCATCTCCACGGTGTGGAGGAAGGGCCGGATGGAGCAGCCATTGTCGTCGCAAAACATCGGGATCTGCGGCGGGCCGTTGAGATACGCGCGGTCGCGCCCGGCAATGGTGGGATCGTAGGGCGACAGAAAGGGCGCAAAAAGGCCCATCAGCACCATCAGCATCAGCACCACCCCGGCCACCACCGCCGTGCGGTTCTTCATAAAGCGCGCGCGGATGAGCTGGCCTTGGGAGGCGGTGAAATAGGTCTCCTTTTTGGCCTGGGCTTTGGTGTCGATGGTCGCAGGCGCTGTGCTGTCGATGGGCGCGTCGGTCATAGGGTCATCCCAGAATGCCGCGGCGCACCCGCGGGTCGGTGGCGGCCAGGATCAGATCGGTCAGGAAGTTCAGCGCCACGATGCTGGCGGTCAGCAGGAAGATCACCGCACCGGCCATCTGCTGGTCGTTTGACCGCGCCAGCGCGTCGATCAACAGCGCGCCGGCCTCGGTCAGGGTCAAGATCAGGGCAACGATGGGCAGCTCATTGAAGATGCGGTTGAGGTCGAAGCCGAAGCTGTTGAAGATCGGCGCCAGCGCGTGGCGGGCGGGATAGCGCCAGAGGAGCCGTCCGCCCGAAATGCCCCGGGCCCGCGCCGCGGTGACGTAAAGCTTGCCGATTTCATCGAACATCAACGCCCGCACGGTCTGCAGCGCAAAGGCCGTGGCTGACCAGCCAAGGATGAACACCGGCAGCCAAGCGCGCGACAGGAAGTCGAGAAACTTGTCCCAAGACCAGGGCGCATCGCGATACTCGGGCGAGAAAAGCCCCGTCAGGCTGTCGCCATAGAGCATGGTCGAGATCAGCATGATGATCAGCGCGAGCAGAAAGTTCGGGATCGCCAGGCCCAGATAGCTGAAAAACCGCAGCGAGCTGTTGAAGAAGACGTTGTTCGAGGCCGCAGCGTAAATGCCGACCGGCACGGCAACAGCATAGGCCACGATCAGCGAAGCGACGACGATACCAAGGCTGATCCAGAACTTGTCCTTCAACAGGTCGTTGATCGACTGGCGCAGAATGCAGCTCTGGCCGAACTCGCCTTTCATAAAGACATCGCCGATCCAGGCACCCCACCGTATCAGAAACGGCTGATCCAGTCCCAGGCGCACACGTTCGGCCTGAATGTCGGCCTGCGTGATGTTCTGCCCGGTCGTGGCCTTGAAGGCGACGTAACGTTCAGCGCAATCAGCAGGCACCCATTCCATCAGGGTAAAGACAATCAGCGATACAGCCAGCAGCGTGATGATCGCCATCAGGGCCCGCATGAGAGTGAACTGGATGAACCGCACGTGACCCCCTCACGGTTTGCTCCGGACAACGTGGGCCGTTGTCCGGAGCCATGTCAAAGCATTGTTTCGCAGGTGCGAAATGAAATGCCGAGTTGGGGCCGTCGTGTCACTCTTCCAGCCACCACTGCGTCGCGCGGTAGGGATAGGTCCGGTAATACTCGTAGGACCAAGTCTTGAACTCGGTGAAGTTCTTCAGCTTGTTCGAATGGATGATCGGGTTTGGAGCCGACACCGTGCCGATGAATAACAGCTGCTCGGCCATGGTCGCGGCCAGCTTGGCACCA
>JBCDDO010000007.1:0-16925 GCA_039180245.1 Pseudomonadota bacterium
GCCAGGCGTTTTTGCGGATGCATGACCGTTTCGACATCGAGAAGGCCCAGCCCCGCGCTCGCACCCGGCGGGCCCTCGATGCCCTGCGGATCGACCACCTTATGCCCCAGCATCTGATAGCCCCCGCACAGGCCCAGCACATGCCCGCCCCGGCGGACATGCGCGGCAATGTCGAGATCCCAGCCCTGGGCGCGCAAAAACGCCAGATCGCCGATGGTCGATTTGGTGCCCGGCAGGATCACCAGATCCGTGTCGCCGGGCAGCGCCTGACCGGCGCGCAGCAGGGTCAGCCGGATGCCGGGTTCGGCGGCGAGCGGGTCGAGATCGTCAAAATTGGCGATCCGGGACAGGACCGGGCAGACAATATGCAGACCCTCTGCGCGCCTGGAGGCGCCACCCAGATCGAGCGCATCCTCGGCCGGCAACCGATGCGCCTCGGCAAACCAGGGCAGCACGCCCAGGCACCGCCAGCCGGTGCGGGCAGCGATCAGGTCGCGCCCGGCATCGAACAGGCTGACATCGCCGCGAAACTTGTTGATCAGGAAGCCCGCGATCATCGCGGCATCGGCGGGGTCGAGCACGGCCTGCGTGCCCACGAGCTGCGCGATCACGCCGCCCCGATCGATGTCGCCCACAAGCAGGACCGGCACGCCGGCGGCACGCGCAAAGCCCATATTGGCAATATCGCCGGCGCGCAAATTGACCTCGGCCGGGCTGCCGGCACCCTCGACAAGCACCAGATCGGCGCTCGCGGCCAAGCGCCGAAAGCTCTGCAAAACCGGCGGCATCAGCTGCGGCTTCAGCGCAGCATAATCGCGGGCCTTCACGCTCGCCACGCGCCGGCCCTGCAGGATGACCTGCGCGCCGGTCTCCGTCTCGGGCTTCAACAGCACCGGGTTCATGTCGATGATCGGGTCGCGGCCCGCCGCAAGCGCCTGCAGCGCCTGGGCCCGGCCGATCTCGCCGCCATCTGCCGTCACGGCGGCATTGTTGGACATGTTCTGCGGCTTGAAGGGCGCAACCCGGAGCCCGCGCCGCGAGAAGGCCCGGGCGAGACCGGCAACCAGCAACGATTTGCCGACATTCGACCCCGCCCCCTGGATCATCAGCGCCCGGGTCATGCGCCGAGCTCGACCAGAGTTATCTCGGGCGGCACGCCCAGCCGCAGCGGGAGGATCGAGCAGCCCAGCCCGCCTGAGACGATCAGATGCCGACCCGCCTCCTCGACATGTCCCCAAGCGTAACGATTGCCGAAGGCCGAGGGCACCACGGGCGACCAGCCCAAAAGCCGAAACTGCCCACCATGGGTGTGGCCCGACAGGGTTACCGCCACGCGCGCCGGCACTTTGGGAAAGATGTCGGGCTCATGGGCCATCAAGATCACCGGCGCGTCATCGGTCACTTGCGCCAATGTGCCGGACAAATCGTCGACCCCCACCGGGGTGCCGCCGGAAATGGCAAAGGCGATCTGATCGCCCAGACCGGCCAGCCAGAACGCGCCTTGCAGGGTGTCGACCCGCTCGGCCCTGTTTTCCAGAAGGATGATGCCGGCATCGCGCAGCGCGCGACCCATCTGAGGCGGAAAGCGCCGGGTCATCTGCGCCTGCCGGTCATGCCACCAATCGTGATTGCCCAAGACCGCACGAACCCCCAGCCGCGCACGAAGCCCGGTCAGCACCTGCGCCACATCCGCCAGCGGCACCTTTTCGCGCACAAAGGGATGCCCGGCCTCGTAATCGCCCAGAAGCAAGACCATGTCCGCGCCCAGATCGTTGGTCCGCTCCACGATCCTGGCAAGGCGCGCAAGCGTCATCCAGGGCGGGCCGATATGGATGTCCGACAGCACCGCCAGCCGCAGCCGCAGGCCCGGCGGCCAGCCCGACGGGGTCAGCGCCCAGCGCTGCACGCGCAGCCGCCAGGCCGGCTCAACCCAACCGGCATAGGCGCCGGTCGCAGATCCTGCCAGCGCCAGCCCGCCCAAAAGGCGCAAAAACGCGCGCCGGGTCAGCATCAGTTCGGGTCATTCTCGGGCAGGGGCAAACGCGACAAGTGGAGCTCGCGCAGCAGCCGCACGGTCGGGCGTGCGGCAAAGCAGATCGAGCCGATCAGGAAGAACCAGGTGCCCGTTCTCTCCCAGGTCGCAGAAAAGAACATGATCGAGCCGACGAAAAAAAGCCAGGCGGCGGCGACATCGACCAGCGTATAGATCCGCTCATATAGCCCGTAGACTTGGCGATGTTCGGGCGTGGCATTGAACAGATGCGGCTTGAACATCTCAGAATTCCACCCCGGGCTGGGCCTTCACGCCAGAGCGGAACGGGTGTTTGACAAGCTCCATTTCGGTCACCAGATCGGCGGCCTCGATCAGCCCCTCCTTGGCATTGCGCCCGGTCAGCACGACATGGGTCATGGGCGGTTTCTCTGACGCCAGAAAGGCCAGCACATCGTCGATGTCGATATAGTCGTAGCGCAGCGCGATGTTGATTTCATCGAGAAGCACCATGCGGTGATCGCCGCTGGCGATCCGCTCCTTGGCCTTGGCGCAGGCCGCCTGGGCCTGCTGGATGGCGCGGGCACGGTCCTGGGTTTCCCAGGTAAAGCCCTCGCCCATTGTGTGAAAGGCGCAAAGATAGGCGAAGCGCTCGGTGATCAGCGTGCGCTCGCCGGTGCCCATGCCGCCCTTGATGAACTGCACCACGGCGCAGGGAAATCCATGTGCGATGCAGCGAAAGATCATGCCGAAGGCGGCCGAGCTTTTGCCCTTGCCTTTGCCGGTATGGACGATGATCAGGCCTTTCTCCTCGGTCTTGGTGGCCATGATCTTGTCGCGCGCGGCCTTTTTCTTGGCCATCTTTTCATTGTGACGCGCCTCTTCGGCGGCGGGTTTCTCCGACGTCATCCGCGGTCTCCAATCGGTTTTGACAGGGTCAGGCTGGTGGGGGTGTCATAGCCGGGATGGGCGGTCCGGCCCACCACCGAAAAGCCAAGCGCTGCAAAGGCGGCATGGGTCTCGGTCAGCTCCACCCGGCTTTGCAGGGTCAGCGCGGTCAGCCCAGGGCGCCGGGCGTCGCGCGCGGCTTCGGCAATCAGCGCCCGCGCCACACCGCGCCGGCGTGCAGCCTTGGCCACAGCAAGTTTGGAGAGATGAAGCGCTGCGCCGTCGGGTTTTGCAAACAGACAACCGATCAGCGCGGGCCCTTCGGCCAGATAGCATATCCCGTCGGCGGCGGCCGCAGCGCAGGTCGCATCGGTCCAGCGATGGATCGAGGAGGGCGGGTCGATCCGCCCCTCCATAAAGGCAAAGGCCTGGACCACCAGGGCGCGGATCTCGCCCCATGGCTCACCTGGCCCGGCGCGGCGGATCGCTACGCCCATGGCCGCTCGCGAAGCGGATCACATCTCCAGCGGCGACCAGGCGTCCAGAAGATAGGCCGTTTCAAGATTGGCATAGCGGTCATGGCTGTCGGACGCATCGGCTTTGGCCGGCGCCAAAGGCGCGAAGACAAGGTCGTTGAGGCCGGCGCCAAAGTCCGGCCGCAGCGTGCTGCCCGGGTCGCCCGCGACCTGATCCGACCATTCCGGGCTGTGGCCCACGCCGGTCGATTTGCTGTGGTCGGGGCGAAGGCCGGTGATGCCGTCGCCAAAGCGAAGGGTGCTGGATGAGTTGGGCATGGCCGAGACCTCCAATAGCGGCACTGGCCTGCATGTGGAGGGTTGGGGTGGCGCAGGCCAGAGGCGGCCCGGTTTGGATTGTGACGCGGCTCACAAGCCGCGCGATCTGCGCCGATGGGGCAGCCTGTCGACGCATCCTGGGCCGCAGGGTTCGCCGGCAACGCGGGCGCGGCGGGCGACAGAACCGGGGCAACCGTGCCATCCAAGGTCACTCCATGCCCTTTGCGCCGCATCAATCGATCCGCTCAGTGGGTCTGTTTGGTCATGCGGTGATCTTCCCCAGCTGGCGCCGGGTGCCGGGAGAGGCTCTCAACCAAGCCGCGCAGGCTGTTTGAGCGCGGCGCCCAAAGACCCCGCTCGATCGCCTCGGCCAGACGTTCGGCCATCTCCCGCAAGGCGGCGGGATTGGCCTCGGCCAGAAAGCTGCGGGTGGCGCCATCCTCCAGATAGGCCGCAGCGAGCAGGTCGAAATGGTGGTTGCGCACAGCACCGGTCGTTGCGGCAAAGGCAAAAAGATAGTCGAGCGTGGCGGCCATCTCGAACGCCCCTTTATAGCCATGCCGCTTGACGCCCGCGATCCATTTGGGATTGACCGCGCGCGACCGCACAACGCGGGCGATCTCTTCGTCCAGCGTGCGGATCACTGGGCGTTCGGGCCGTGAATGATCGTTGTGATAGCTGGCCGGGGCCTGGCCGCGCAGATGGGAGACGGTGGCGGTCATTCCGCCCTCAAACTGGTAGTAATCGTCGCTGTCCAGAAGGTCATGCTCGCGATTGTCCTGATTCTGGACCACCGCGTCGGTCTGGGCAAGGCGGGTTGCGAAGCTGGCCCGGGCAGCGGCCCCGTCCGCCCCGGCGCCATAGGCATACCCGCCCCAGTCCAGATAGCTTTCGGCCAAATCGGCCGGGCTGTCCCAGAGCCGTGCATCGATCAGCGCCTGAAGCCCCGCGCCATAGGCACCGGGTTTGGAGCCGAAGACCCGGAAGGCGGCACGCTCGGTTCCCCCTTCGGCCCGGAACCGCGCCGCGGCCGGGTTCTCGGCCTCCGGCTCGTCGAGCGCCATCACATCGCGCGCGGCCGAGGCGACCAGATCCATCTGCGCCGGAAACGCGTCGCGGAAAAAGCCCGAGACGCGCAGCGTGACATCGACCCGTGGCCGGCCGAGCACAGAGAGGGGCAGGATCTCGAACCCCGTGACCCGGCCCGACATCGTGTCCCAACGCGGCCGCACGCCCATCAGCGCCAGGGCTTGGGCGATGTCGTCGCCGCCGGTGCGCATGTTCGCCGTGCCCCAGGCGGTCAGAGCCATCGCGCGCGGCCAATCGCCCTGATCCTGAAGATGCCGGTCGATCAACAGCGAGGCCGATTTCCAACCCAGCGCCCAGGCGGCCTGGGTGGGCACCGCGCGGCTGTCGACGGAAAAGAAGTTGCGCCCGGTCGGAAGCACGTCGAGACGGCCCCGCGTGGGGGCGCCCGACGGACCCGGGGACACGAAGCGACCGTCAAGGGCTGAGAGCAGACCGGCGGTCTCGGCCCGGCCCGATGCGGCAACGGCCGGGGCGATGCGGGTTGCGATCTCGTCGCCCACAGCCCGGCTTGCCGGGCCGGGTGCGGCCACCTGCCCCGCAACAAGGCGCGTGGCAAAGAGCTCCAACCGCTCAACTGTGTCGCCCGCGCTGCGCCAGGGATCGGCGGTCAGCTCCAAAGCAGCCGGCCGCGCGCCGGTCCAAGCATCGCTCATCGTGCAGTCGAGCGGGTCGAACTCCAGCCCGAAATCGGCCGCCAAGGCGCGGATCAGCGACGCGTCGCCGCCAATGCCTGCGCTGCGCGGGACCCGGGCAAGTGCGATCACCAGATCGTCGGCCAGCCTGCCCTCCGGCGCGCGGCCGAAGATATGCAGACCGTCGCGGATCTGCGCCTCCTTGAGCTCGCAGAGCCATGCGTCGAGCCGCGCAAGCCGGCTGTCGGCATCCTCGGCCGCGGCAAGCCCGGCATCCTCGGCAATGCCGGTGGCCTCGGTCAGGCTCAGGATCTCGGCCCGAAGATACGCGATGCGGCGCGGATCGACCCCGGCGGCCTGGTAATACTCATCGACCAAAGCCTCAAGATCGCGCAGCGGGCCATAGCTCTCGGCCCGGGTCAGCGGCGGTGTCAGATGGTCGATGATCACCGCGGCCGCGCGCCGCTTGGCCTGGCTGCCCTCGCCCGGATCATTGACGATGAAGGGATAGAGATGCGGCAATGGCCCCAGCACCGCCTCGGGCAGGCAATCGGGCGACAGCGCCAGCGCCTTGCCTGGCAGCCACTCCAGATTGCCATGCTTGCCCATATGCACGACAGCATGCGCGTCGAAACCCGCTCGCATCCAGAAATAGAAGGCCAGGTAATTGTGCGGGGGGACGAGATCGGGGGCGTGATAGGTCGCCTGAGGATCGATATTGTAGCCCCGCGCCGGCTGAATGCCGACCACGACATGCCCGAACTCCAGCACCGACAGCGCAAACCCGCCATCCTCGACAAAGGGATCGGCTTCGGGGCGGCCCCAGCGATCTTCGATGCGGGCACGCAGGTCGGGCGAGAGCCTGGCATAGGCCGCGCGATAGTCAGACAGCGACAGCCGCACCCCGCCCTGGCGCGCGACCCGGTCCGTCAGCCAATTGGTCGGGCCGGCCTGGATGCGCGCCATCAGATCGGCGCTGTCGCGGGGCGCGCCGACCACCCGATACCCGGCAGCGGCCAGCTTGGTCAGCAGATCGACCGTCGAGGCTGGCGTGTCGAGCCCCACGCCATTGGCCAAGCGCCCATCTTTGTTGGGATAGTTCGCCAGCACCAATGCCACCCGACGTTGGGCAGGGTTTGTGCGGGCCAGCCGGGTCCAGGCAGCGGCCAGATCGGCGACAAAGCCGATGCGCCCGGGCGCCGCCCGGTGCGTTGCGATCGGGCATTCCGTCGCCGCGTCGCGATAGGCCTCGGCCTTGAAGCTCACCGCCCGGGTCAGGATGCGGCCATCGACCTCCGGCAAGGCCACGTTCATTGCGATGTCGCGCGGGCTCAGACCGCGGGTGCTGCCGGCCCAGGCCTCTTCCGTCTCACCCGACAACACCATCTGTAGGACCGGCCGGCCGGGCGCATCGAGCGGCGTTGCGGCCGGCGCTCCCGGCGTGCCGACAGCAAAGCTGGTGGCATTGATCACGATGTCGGGCGGATGCTCGGCAAAGATCCCGGCCAGGGTGGCCACCGACACCGGGTCCTTCAGCGAGGCAACAAAGACCGGCAGCGGGTTGAGACCGCGCTGCTGAAGCGCCCGGACCATCGCATTGATCGGATCGAACCCTGCGCCCTGCATGAGCGCGCGGTAAAAGACCACCGCAACGACCGGCGCCCCGACTGTCCATTCTGCGCAAAGGGTCGCGGCATCGCTGCGCGTTGCACCGGGCCAGTAAAACCCCGCCCGCAGCAGGGGCTCAGCCCCATGCGGACGCGGGCCACGGCCCAGCATGTGGGATGCCAGCTTCAGGAAGCTCTGCGCATTGGTCGGTCCACCCTCGACCAGATAGGCCCAAAGATCCTGCCAATCGGCCAGCGCGACCGTCGAAAGCCGCGCAAGCTCGGCATCGGGCTTGTCATCGCCGGGAAGCAGCGCCAGGGGCACCCCGGCCGCCCCCAGCCGCGAGACCAACTCATCGACCAGATAGCGCCAATAGCCCGCCCCGCCCAAAAGCCGCGCCACCACAAGGCGAGAGCCCAAGGCCGTATCGGCAAGGTAGCGATCGGTCGAAAACGGATGCGCCAGCCAGGCAAGGGCGGTGAGCCGAAGGCTGGGCGGTTCGGCCATTGCCTTTCGGGCTTCGCTGAGCGCGGCAAGCTCGGTATCGGCCGCCGACAGGAACAGGATATCGGCTGGGGTCTGGCCGGGATCGACCGGCTCCCCACCGTCCGAGGCCGTGCCGGGCTGGGCTGCCAAAAGATGCATCGCTCAGCCCGCAGCATCCTGCATTGGCCGCTCAGCCAAGGCGTTTTTCCATAAAGACGCTGGATCCATTCTCGGTATAGGCGCCAAAGGGGCCGATTTGCGCATAGCCTTGCCGGGTGTAGAGCCCGATTGCGGCCGGGCTCAGATGCCCGGTTTCAAGCCGGATCAGCGGCAGGTTCAGCTCACAAGCGATGGCTTCAAGACGCGCGAGCAGCGCCCGGGCCACACCGCGACCACGGGCGTCGGGCGCGACATAAATCCGCTTGAGCTCGGCATAGCCGGGCAGCGGTGCCAGACCGCCGCAGCCAAGCGGCGTGGCATCCGCCGCGGGGCTTCTTCTGGCGATGCAAAAGCGCACGCCGGCCGCAACCAGCTCCTGCGGAGAAAAGGCGAAGCGATGCTCGGGCGGGTAGAGCGCCGCCAGCTCGGCCTCGGACCCGGCAATCAGGGCCAGCGCCTCGGGATGGTCCGGCGCGACCTCCTCAACCTGCAGCGCGGCGGGCTGGTCGGGGCCGGACGGCGCAGGGTCGGTCATTGCTCGCTCAAACCAGTGCCGCGGCGCCAACGCCGCGCATCAGCGCCGCCGTGATCGCCGCCCGGTCGAGCCCGGCAAGCCCAATGACCACCAGCCGGGTCTGGCGCGGCTCCCCGGCGAAGGGACGGTCGTAATGGGTCTCGATCCGCGGACCGACCGCTTGCAGGACCAGGCGCATCGGCCGTCCGGCAACGGCAGCAAACCCCTTGACGCGCAGCAGCGCATGCGCGGAGACCGCCTCGGCGACGGCTTGGCTCAGACGGGCGGCGTCGTCGATTTCCGGCAGGTCGACAACGAAGCTCTCGAACGCGTCATGCCCGTGCTCATGTGCGTGCCCGTGGTCGTGGGCGTGGTCGTGTGTGTGCCCGTGGTCGTGCGTGTGCCCGTGCGCGTGGTTATGCCCGTGTTCATGGTCATACCCGTGTTCATGGTCATGCCCGTGTTCATGATCATGCCCGTGCGAATGGCCATCATGCTCTTCGTCGGCGTGATGATGATGGTGATGGTTCGGCGCAACATGGCGCGCGGTGTCGGTTTCCGCCGCAATCCCAAGCCCCAACAGAACCGCCGGATCGACCGCGCCCCGTTCGGCCGGCACCACGCGAACCCCGGGACGCAGCGCGGCCTCGAGCCGCGCTGTCTGGGTCGCGCGCTCCGCATCGCTCAATAGATCGGCCTTGCTCAGCAGCACCATATCGGCGCAAGCAAGTTGATCTTCAAAGAGCTCGGCCAGCGGCGTTGCGTGATCGAGCTCGTCGTCAGCTCGGCGCTGGCGGTCCACGGCCGCTTCATCGGCGGCAAAGCGCCCGGCGGCCAGCGCCGGCCCATCGACCACGGTGACCACGCCGTCGACCGTCACACGGGTGCGGATCTCGGGCCAGTTAAAGGCCTGAACCAGCGGTTGCGGCAAAGCCAGCCCGGATGTTTCGATCACGATGTGATCGGGTGGCGCGTCCCGCTCGATCAGCTTCATCAGCCCGGGCACGAAATCTTCGGCCACGGTGCAGCAGATGCAGCCATTGGAGAGTTCGACGACATCCTCTTCGGCACAGCCCTCGATGCCGCAGCCCTTCAATATCTCGCCATCCACGCCAAGATCACCGAATTCGTTGATGATGAGCGCGATCCGCTGTCCACCGGCCTGCTCGATGAGATGCCGGATCAGGGTGGTTTTGCCAGCCCCCAGAAAGCCGGTGACAACGGTTGCGGGGATCTTACCGGTCATGCTCGCGCCCTTCCTGCCTGGCACAGTGCGGCTTGCGCCGCGCAACTGGGAGTGTCGAGGACAGCGGCCCCGACAGAGTTCGGGGTCAGGACCAGCCCGATGCCCGCGCGATCAGAGCGGCGGACGGGCCCAACAGCGCCCCGCGCCGCAGCAGCGCGATCTACACGGCGCGCTGTGCGCATGCGGCTGGCACATAAATTGGGTCGGGTCGACACCATGCGTCCTTTCCAATCGCCGGAAGAAGCGCATGAGCACGATCGCAGGCCGCCTGGCCTGTCCTCGCGATCCGGGAGCACCCCGCCCGATTCACGTCCGCTGCCGGGCTGCGCCCGACCGGTCAAGGCAGGTCTCCTGGCTCACGGCTTCGGCCCTGTCGGACCACGCATTCCCGGCCTTCCCGGCCCGAATGGGCCAGTGGCGTGTCGAGAACGCTCACCGCATACAGTCGCGGGGGCGGCGACGGTAAGGGGCCCCCGGCATGGGTCGGCCCCGACGTCTTCCCTTTTGATCCCAAGCCGACGCTTGCGCACCGACACCGGGAACCTTCACCCCGCTTTCTTGCACAGCCCGGCATGGCGCTGTCAAGGCCGCGCGCCAGGGCGCCGCTCAGCCGAGCCGGGCTGCAATCCAGCGCATCGCCGACGCAACATCGGGCACGGTCTTAATGCCGGGATTGAGCACGGGTGGCCGGGCAATCAGATGGACCGGCAGGCCAAGTGTGCGCGCCGCGTCGAGCCGCGCCCGGTCCGCCCCGCCCGCATCGCGGGTGATCAGATGCGAGATGCCGCGGGCCCGCATCAGCGCGGTTTCGCCTTCCAGCGCATAGGGCGGGCGATCGATCAGCAGATCCACCCCGGGGGGCGGCTCGACCGGCGGTTCGATGCTGCGCAGGGTCAACGCGACGTCGTGGCGCTGCGGCAGATCGCTGGTCCCGGCACCGGTGGTCATGAGCGCATGCGCGCCGGAGGGCAGCCCAGACACCGCCGCCGCGACCGTGGGAAACCAGTGCCAAAGATCGCCGGGACCGGGCTGCCAGCCGGGGCGCAACAGCCGCAAAAGCGGGATTGCCGCGGCCGCCGCGGCCCGGCGCGCGTTCTGGGGCATTTGGCAGGCGAAAGGGTGCGTTGCACAGATCAGCAGGGTCGTGTCGGTGGCGCGCAGATGCGCGGCCAGCCCGTCTGCCCCCCCAAACCCGCCGCGCCGCACGGGCAAAGGCAGCGGGGGCGGTGCGCGCGTGACGCCCGCCAGAGAGAGTGTCACGGAGATGTCGGCCGGTTCGGGCAGCGCGGCGGCCTTTTGAGCCAACGCGCGGGCCTCGGCCGTGCCGCCCAAGATCAGCAGCCGTGTCACAGCGCCCTTTGCGCTCTCGTCTGTGCGTCCCCGCCTTTCTGTGCGTCCCCGCCTTTGCGTGCCAGTCGCATCAGCCCCTGCACCCCCGTCGCAGCGCCCAGGTTGTCATCGCCGTGTCGCAAGGCGGGTCGCAAGGCGGGTCGCAACGCATCCCTCTCACACTGCCCGGGCGCCCTGCCCATCGGCCTTGGCAAGCGGCTGACCGTCGCGGCCCACAACCAGCACATCGGCGGCTATCGGCGCCGGGCCAAGCACCTTTGCCACCTGGATTTGCGCCAGCCCGGCAATCGCAATGGCCAGACCGGGTCCGGCCATTTCCAATGCTTGCGCGGCCGTGTTCGCCTGGCCGATCTGCGGCGCATCGGCAAGCTGCGCAAGTGCAGCGAAATCGACCTGGCTGCGTGCCGAATGCAGATCGAGCGCGCCTTGCGCAAGCTTGGTGAGCTTGCCAAAGCCCCCGGCCACGGTCACCCGCGCCACCGGATGGGTGCGCAGATATTTCAGCATTCCGCCGGCAAAATCGCCCATATCGAGCATTGCATGGTCGGGCAGGTCGAAATGCCGTTGCGCCGTGGCCTCGGAGGTTGCGCCGGTCGACCCCGCGACATGGCCCAGACCTGCCGCCCGCGCCACATCGATGCCGCGATGGATCGAGGCGATCCAGGCTGCGCAGGAAAAGGGCCGCACAATGCCGGTTGTACCGAGGATCGAGATGCCGCCCGCGATCCCCAGCCGCGGGTTCCAGGTGCGCAAGGCAAGCTCGGCGCCGCCGGGCACGGCGATCTCAACCTCAAGATCGGCCGGCAGGTCGACCGCGCCCGCGATTTCCGACAGCGCCTCGGTGATCATCCGCCGCGGCACCGGATTGATCGCAGGCTCGCCGGGGGGAATGGGCAGGCCGGGCCGGGTGACGGTGCCGACCCCGTCACCGGCGCGAAACAGCACGCCGGAGCCGGCCGCGCCATGTCGCACGGTCACCCGGATCAGCGCGCCATGGGTCACATCCGGATCGTCGCCCGCATCCTTGATCACCGCCGCCTGCGCCCATCCCGGCCCCTGCTGCCGCTCGGCAAGCGCGAATTCCGCCCGCTGGCCGCGCGGCAACAAAATGGCCACCGGGTCGCGCCAGCCGCAGCCCAAGAGTGCGCCCGCCGCCGCCGCCGCCGCGGCCGTGGCGCAGGCGCCGGTGGTAAAGCCTGTGCGCAGCTTCGAAGCCTCGGTCATCGCGGACAGTTTAACCCGCGCCGCGGCAGATAGACGAGTGCTTCCGTCAGTGCCTCTGTCAGTGCTTCCGTCAGCGCTTTCGTCAGTGCTTTCGTCAGTGCTTTCGTCGGGGCCAAGCGCAGCCGGTCGGCCGTTATGGCTGATAGGGCAAAGAGGAGTGATGCAGCACGATGCGCAGCACGCCATCGGCACCCTTCTTATAGCCAAAGCTCTTATCGACCTTAGTCACCTGACCGTCTTTTTCGGTCATGGTGACCCAGCCCATCCACATCGCGACATCACCCTCAATGAACTGCGCCGCGGTCTGCGAGGTGACCTCGCGCCATCCTCTGATCCCGAATCCGGCATCGTTCGGATAAGCCGCGTCATGACCGACGAAATAGGCAAGCGCCCCCTCCCGGCTGGGACGGAAGGTCTGCTCGCCGCTTGCCAAGGTCGGTTTGAACAGGACCGGACCGAGCGTGTAGCCATAGGCGCCGTCGAGGGCCGCTTCCGCAGCCGCCCGGGCGCCATCGATCCCGTCAGTCTCATAGGCCATCGAGATCGCAACCAGTGCATCGCCCCAGGTTTTGCGGGCCTGCACGAGCTCGGCTTCGGTGATCGGCATTTGGTCGTCCTTTCCTTGAATTCCTGGCGGTGTGAGCATCTGGGGGCGGGGAGGTCAGCGCGCTGCGCCGCGGCGTGGTTTCGGGTTTCTCGACACCCCGGCAGCCCAGGCCCGGCGGTCTCCCCGTCCCAACCCAGTCCCGTCATCCCAGGCTGGGCGACATCGCAGGGGCGACATTGCAGGCTGGGTCCCTGACGGCACCGCCAAAACGTCGGATGCGGCGCCGCCTGCGCAACGCCAAGCCCGCCTGTTCGCCCTCTGACCGAAAAGCGTCGCTTCCCCCTCTCGCATTCCCTTGGAGGGACAAATATATTCTCGCGATGTCAAAAGTCCCGCCCGCCTTGCCCGATCACAACTTCCCGGCCTTTCCGCCGGGGCTGGTCTGGCTTGTGGGCGCGGGCCCGGGCGATCCCGGCCTGCTGACGCTCGAAGGATTGCACGCGCTGCGATCTGCCGATGTCATCGTGCATGATGCTCTGGTCGACCCGCGGATTCTGGACTGGCGCGGCGCGCAGACCCATGTGGAATTCGCCGGCAAACGCGGGGGCAAACCCTCGGCCAAACAGCGCGACATTTCGCTGCGGCTGATCGAGCTGTCGCGGTCGGGACAGCGCGTGCTTCGCCTGAAAGGAGGCGATCCCTTCGTCTTTGGCCGCGGCGGCGAGGAAGCCCAGACCCTGGTTCAGGCCGGTGTGCCCTTCCGCGTCACCCCCGGGGTGTCGGCCGGCATCGGCGGTCTGGCGGCTGCGGGCATTCCCGTCACCCACCGCGACGTGAACCAGGCCGTGACCTTTTTGACCGGGCATGACCAGACCGGGCTTGCCCCCTCGGCGATCGATTGGCCGGCTCTTGCGAACGGCGCCCCGGTCATCGTGATGTATATGGCCATCAAGCATCTGTCCCAGATCACGGCCGCGCTGATTGCAGCCGGGCGCGGGGCTGGCGAGCCGTTGGCTGTGGTGTCAAACGCCACGCTGCCCGGGATGAACGTGCTGGAAACCACGCTCGGCCGGGCGGCCGAGGACGTCGCGGCGAATGGGATCGAGGCGCCGGCGATCGTGGTTTTGGGCGAGGTTGTGCGGCTGCGTCAGGTGATCGACTGGGCCGGCCAGCTTGCCGGGCAGCCGCCGCGGTCGCTCGATCCCCTGGGCAGCCGGCGTGTCGCCGACGCGGGCTGAGTGCCGCATCCGACCGGTGGCAAAAGCGGTGCATCCCACCCGAACTTTCAGCACAGCGACCAGACCGGCCCTGCGATGGTGAAGGGTCTGATTCTCGCCGCGCCAAGCTCGGGCGCTGGGAAAACCGTGCTGACGCTGGGCCTGCTGCGCGCCTTCGCGCGGTCGGGACAGCCGGTGCGGGCCGCCAAATCCGGCCCCGACTATATCGACCCGGCCTTTCATGAGGCTGCTTGCGGGCAACCGTCCGTCACGCTCGATGCCTGGGCGATGGCGCCCGACACGCTGCGCGCGCTGGCTTGGGGCGGGCGTGCGGAGGAGACGGCCCTCTTGCTCATCGAGGGCGCGATGGGCGCGCTCGATGCCGCGGCCGACGGGCGCGGTTCGGTGGCCGAGCTTGCCGGCAGTCTCGGCCTGCCGGTGATCCTGATCCTCGATGCCGCCAAGGCCGGTCAGTCGGTGGCGCTTGCCGCTGCGGGGTTTCGCGCCCTGCGCCCGGACCTGCAGCTTGCCGGTGCAATCCTCAACCGCCTCGCCTCGCCGCGCCACGCAGCGCTCGCCCGCGCCGGGCTGGCAGAAGCCGGCGTGCCGGTGCTGGGCTGTGTGCCGCGCGACGCTGCATTGATGCTGCCCGAGCGGCATTTGGGCCTGGTCCAGGCGGGCGAGATGCCGGGCCTTTCGGGCTGGCTCGACCGCGCGGCTGACATCGTCGCAGATGCGGTGGACCTTGCGCAGCTGCGCCGTGCCGCAGTGCCGCCGCTTATGGGGGGACCCTTAAGGCTGTTGCCGCCGCCAGGCCAACGGATCGCGCTTGCCCGCGACGTGGCGTTCTCATTCGTCTACCCGCATCTGCTTGCCGGCTGGCATGCGGCCGGGGCAGAGTTGAGTTTCTTTTCGCCTTTGGCCGATGAAGCGCCCGATCCGAACGCCGATGCTGTGCTGCTGCCCGGCGGCTATCCCGAACTGCATGCCGGAGATCTGGCCGGTGCCACGCGGTTTCGGGCTGGGCTGCATGCGGCAGCCGCGCGCGGGGCAAAGATCTCCGGCGAGTGCGGCGGCTATATGGTGCTCGGAGATGGTGTGGTCGATGCGCAGGGCGTGCGGCATGGGATGCTGGGGCTGCTGCCGCTGGAGACCTCGTTCGCCGAGCGCCGCCTGAGCCTGGGCTACCGCCTGTTGACGCCCTGCAATGCTCGAACGCAGAGCGGCACGCCGCAGGTCGCCTCGTCCAACCAGCTCGCCGGGCATGAGTTTCACTATGCCACCGTCACCGCCCAGGGCGATGCGCCGCCGCTCTATGCCGCCCGGGATGCAGCCGGGACCGATCTGGGCGAGATCGGGATGCAGCGCGGCAGCGTCTCGGGCTCCTTTGCCCATGTGATCGGCCCGGCACCGGGCTGAGCGCCGGGGTCTCGCGCCTGCCTGTCCGCGGCGAGGCAAGCCTCGACTAGGCGCTGAGGAACTCAGCCACAGCGGCGATGACCTCGCGGGGTTTTTCGGCATGTACCCAATGCCCGGCACCGGCAATGGTGGCGAATTGTGCAGCAGGGAACTGCGCCCGAATGGCGGTATGATGCGCCGGCTGCAGATAGTCGGACTGCCCGCCGGCCAGAAACAGCGCCGGGCCGTCAAACCGCCCCGGGACCCCGGGCCAACCGACAAGATCGGCCATCGATTTGTCGAGCGCATCAAGGTTGAGCGCCCAGCGCGGCGGCGTTTCCTGCAACAAGAGGCTTTGCAGTAGAAAAGCCCGAACCGGCGCTTCGTCGACGCCGGCCGCGGCAAGCTGGGCGTCCGCCTCGGCGCGGCTTGCCACAACGCCCAGATCGACCGCGCGCATTGCGGCAATGTGGCCGGCATGGCTGTGGGTGTAGGCAACCGGCGCGATGTCGGCGACAACCAGCCGCCGTACCGCGGCGGGCTTGCTCAGGGCGAGCGCCATGGCTGCTTTTCCGCCCATCGAATGGCCCAATAGATCGACCGCCGCGCCATGGGCGGCGATGCTCGCGCCCAGATCCGCAGCCATCGCAGGATAATCATGGGCAGGGTCATGAAAACTCGCCCCATGATTGCGCATATCGACCGTGACCACCGGGCGGTCCCGCGCCAGCGCCCGGGCAATCGCGCGCCAGTTGCGCGCCGAACCGAAAAGCCCATGCGCGATGAGGAGGGGTGGTGCGGCCTCCGAACTGTCCCCTGGCGCGCCCGAGGGCTTTTCATCGAGCACCGTTTCGGCCAACTTGCGCATTCTGCCTCCTTCCGGCGCGAGATCTGTTCGCGCCACCGCCCCGCTGTGTTAGCCTGTCCGAATAGTCCTGCACCATTTTTTCGAGGCATCCACTCATGTCCGTTGCGACAGGCTTTCTTTTGCTCCTGCTGGCCGCGATCATCGCCGCCTTTCTCTACTGGCGCCGGCTCTGGCTGGGCCGGATCTTTGCCGAAGAATTCGGCGTCTCGGATCTGCAGGGCAATTACTCGCGGACCTATTCCTGGATGGCCAATCAGCTCGGTCACATGACGCTGGGATTGGGCACCGCGCTCGCCGTGGTCTGGGCGATCGAACTCTGCGGATCGGTGTTGACTGAACTCATCGATGGCCGGGGCGCGATCCATCCCGGCGGTGGGCTGCCTGTGTCGGGCGCCGCACCGCGCGGCTATGTGGCAGTAACCATTGCTTTTTTTCTTATGGTTGGCATTGCGATCTACACGCTGTCGCCACGCCAAAAGATCCACCAGCAAATCCTATCCGTGCGGATCTGGGGGCTGGTCGCCGGGCTCGGCTTTCTGCTCGGCGCGCTGGTGCTGACGCTGGGCGGGCTGGGTGTGCCGATCCTGGCCGAGGCAGGTGTGCCGTTCTTGTTCTGGTTTCGCGAGGGCGGCGGTGCCAGCCCGGCTCTGGCTGCGTTGCATGCCCAGAACACACTGATCGGGCTCGGGGCGGCCGGGTTCTCGCTCGCGATCTGGACGGTCAAGGAATTCTGTTCCGATCAAGCCACCACGGCGGATCTGCTGGCGCGGGCGCAAGGGCAAAGTGACGCCTCGGCGGCCAACAGCACCGGTATGCGCGTGCACGACGCCATGATGGATGAAAGCATCTGGGACAGCCGCACCGATTGGTTCTTTTATTTTGCCGGCGCGGCCATTGCCGTGGGCATCATTGCCA
>JBCDDO010000008.1:0-16413 GCA_039180245.1 Pseudomonadota bacterium
ATCTCGACCGCGCAACAGGCGAGCCCGAACGTCATCCAGTGCAAAGAACCCGTCCGGGCCCAGTTGATCGCATCCTCAACGGATGTGACCAGAAACCCTTTGTCTGCCAGTTCCTTGTTCAGCGCTTGGGTGGCGGCTTCCTTGTCCGCCCCGGCCGTATTGGCACCTGCCATCACTCCCATTCCAGCGCTCCTTTTTTCCACTCATATGCAAATCCCACGGTGAGCACCGCCAGGAAGACCATCATCGACCAGAAACCGACCATCGAGACATCCTTGAACGCCACGGCCCAGGGAAAGAGAAAGGCGATTTCGAGGTCGAAAATGATAAACAGGATCGAGACGAGATAGAAGCGCACATCGAACTTCATCCGTGCATCGTCAAATGCGTTGAAGCCGCACTCATAGGCCGAAACCTTCTCGGGGTCGGGATTGCGGATGGCGATCACAACGGCCGAGAGCATCAGGACCAGTCCAAGGCCGATGGCGACCACCAGGAACACAAGGATCGGGAGGTACTCCCGCATCAACTCTTCCACGCGCTGGCTCCTTCTCTGCACGGCTGGCTGGCCGCGGCGATCGTAAAGTCTGGCTGAGACGAGTCTCTACTCTTGCCACCGGCACGGGTCAACCGAAGGTGGACGTCCGAGCCGGTGAGAATCGCCGCAGGTCCGTGTTGTGATCACAAAGCAGACCGATGTTAATCCAAGCTTATTGCCGATGCCACGCGGGTTTGCGTTTCTCGAAGAAGGCCGCGATGCCTTCAGGCGCCTCCGTGCCCTCCCATTGCGCGACCAGGGCCGCAATGGTGTGATCGATGGTCTGGTCATCGATCTTCGGTCCCAGCTGCGCCACAAGCGCCTTGGCCGCAGCGACAGCGCCCGGGGCCGCAGCCAGATAGGGATGGATCTGCGCCTCAACGGCTGTATCAAGGTCTGCGGCGGGCACCGATTGCGCCAGAAACCCCAGATCCACGGCCTCGGCGGCGCCAAAGAGCCGTCCCGAGAAGAACACGCGCCGCGCCCGCGCGGCCCCGATCCGGGCCACGACATAGGGGCCAATGGTCGCGGGGATGAGCCCCAGCCGGACTTCGGTCAGACCCATCTTGAGGCTGTCGACTCCGATGGCCACGTCACAGACACTTGCCAGTCCGACGCCGCCGCCAAAAGCCTTGCCCTGAAGGCGGCCGATCAATGGCTTGGGGACGGTATCGAGGACACGCAACATCTCTGCCAGCTTGCGCGCCTCGCGCGCGCGGGTCGGCGCATCCGCGGCCATCTGGTCCTGCATCCAGCCCAGATCGCCCCCCGCACAGAAACTGGCCCCCGCCCCGGTCAGGACCATGACCCGTACATCCGGGTCATCCCCCAGAGCACGCCCCGCCAACTGCAACTCCGCCAGCATTTGAGCGTTCATCGCATTGTGCTTGTTTGGGCGGTTCAAACACAGGGTCGCAACCCCGCGCGCATCCGTGCTGATCTGAATCGTGTCATACATCGCTGTCGCCTCACCGTCCTTTTTTCGCCGAAAAAAGTCACAAAGAATTTTCGGCGAAAATTCTCCTCACCCGGAGCGCAAGGACAGGGCCATCTGCGCCGCCGCCGCCAGGACAACCGGATCAAGACCTGTCGGATGCCCCAGGCGTTCCAGATGCGCCGCCAGAGCCTCGGTTGCCACGTTCCCTGCCGCGCCGGGCGCAAAGGGACATCCTCCCAAGCCTCCGGCCGCCGCGTCAAAAACCCGGATCCCGAAGCTCAACGAGACATCGACATTCTCAAGCGCGCGCCCGTCTGTGTCATGGTAGTGGCCAGCCAGGCGTCCGACCGGCACCACATCGCGCAGTTTCAGCAGCATCCGCGCCAGACTGTCCGGGGTCGCCCGTCCAATCGTATCTCCAAGGGATATCTCGTAGCAGCCCATGGAAAACAGCCGATCCGCCACGGCGCATACGGCCTCGGGCGGCACCGGCCCGTCATAGGGGCAATCCGTCACGCAGGAGATGTATCCGCGCACCGGGATATCGCGGTGGCGCGCATCCTCCAGGATGGGCTCAAAGCGCGCGAGGCAGTCATCGATGGTCGCGTTGACATTGGCCTTGGAAAATCCCTCGCTGGCGGAGGCAAAGACAGCCACCTCATCCGCGCTGGCGTCGAGTGCCGCCTGATAGCCCTTCATGTTGGGCACGATCGCTGCGTAGCGCATCCCGGCCTTGCGCGAGAGTCCGGCCAGAACCTCTGCACTGCCGGACATCTGCGGGACCCGCTGCGGGTTCACGAAGGCCGCGCATTCAATCCGCGAGAATCCCGCGCCGCTCAGGCAGTCGATCAGAGCTATCTTCTGGGCCACCGAAATCGGCGCGGCCTCGTTTTGCAGACCGTCCCGCGGGCCCACCTCAAAAATCTCGACCGGATCGCCCATGCGCCCTACTCCCTATGTTTCCGGCTCCAGACGGATGAGCGGCGCGCCGCCGTCCACCTGATCGCCTTCGGCCACCAGAACATCTGCCACCACACCGTCGCGCGCGGCCAGCAGTGCATGTTCCATTTTCATGGCTTCAAGCACCGCCAGCCGGTCTCCTTCGACCACGGCAGCGCCCGCCCGTGCGGCGATCTGTTTCACCAGGCCCGGCATCGGCGCTTCGATCACCCCGGTGTCTCCGACGGCGCTGCCTCCACGATCCAACGTGTCGATCAGTTCAAACGCATAACCATGGCCCCAGAACACGATGACCTGACGGGCAAGGCATACAACATCGGCGGACGTCTTGATCCCGTCAACATGCCAGATGCCACCATCGCGATGAACCGCATGGCGGGCCTCCGCGACCTCGACAGTGAAGCGCTCGGGCCCCAGCACGGTGACGCGTGCCGACACCTCGGCATCGCCTTGCCTGAACATCACCGACCAAGCCGTTGCAACCCATAGTGAAAACCCGCCCATGGGCCCGGCCCCATCATGCAGGCCCAAAGCCGCAATGGCCGCCAGGGCCTTGGTCTTGCTGCACGCCACCGGCTCCTGCGTCAGCGCCTCGGCGTGGCGCGCGATCAACCCGGTGTCCACATCGCCGGAGACGAACTCCGCCTGTGCGGCCAGACGCGCCAGGAAGGCAATGTTGGTGACGGTTCCGCCGACCTGAGTCTGGCGCAAGGCCCGTTCAAGCGCCGTCAGTGCGGTCTGCCGGGTTGGGCCATGCACGATGATCTTGGCGATCATGGGGTCGTACCAGGGGCTGATGGTGTCCCCGGGCCGCACTCCGCTGTCCGCCCGCACGCCTGTGGGAAAGGCCAGGTGCGACACGCGACCGGTCGCTGGCAAAAACCCCTTGGAGACGTCTTCCGCGTAAAGGCGCGCTTCAAAGGCATGCCCGGTGATCGTCAGGTCCGACTGCCGCGCCGGCAAGGCCTCCCCACTGGCCACACGCAATTGCCATTCAACCAGATCAACCCCGGTGATCGCCTCTGTCACCGGGTGTTCGACCTGCAGGCGCGTGTTCATTTCCATAAAGTAAAACCGGTCCGCCTTCAGGCCGTCCGAGGCATCTACGATGAATTCAACGGTCCCGGCCCCGGCATAGCCGATGGCTTCGGCGGCACGCACCGCCGCCTCGCCCATCGCTGCGCGCATGTCGTCCGTCATGCCCGGGGCGGGCGCCTCTTCGATGACCTTCTGATGGCGCCGCTGCAACGAACAATCCCGTTCAAAAAGGTGCACAGCGCGCGCGCCATCGCCAAAGACCTGCACCTCGATATGTCGCGGCTTGTCGACGTATTTCTCGACCAGAACGGCGTCGTTGCCAAAGGCCGTGCGGGCCTCGGCCTGGGCCGATTGCAGCGCCTCGTCAAAGAAGTCTGCCGTCTCGACCCGCCGCATGCCTTTGCCGCCGCCACCCGCCACCGCCTTGATGAGCACGGGATAGCCGATCTTGTGCGCCGCCTGTTCCAGGTGCGCCGGATCCTGGTTTTCACCGTGATAGCCGGGCACCACGGGCACACCGGCGAGATCCATCTTCACCTTGGCGGCGTCCTTGAGCCCCATGGCCCGGATGGCTTCCGCCGAGGGGCCGACAAAAACCAAGCCTGCGGCCTCCACGGCATCCACAAAGTCCGGGTTCTCCGACAAAAACCCGTATCCGGGATGAATGGCCTCTGCGCCCGTCTCAAGAGCCGCGGCGATGATCCGGTCCCCGCGCAGATAGCTCTCAGCCGGGGCCGGTCCGCCGATGTGCACGGCCGTATCGGCAAGCGCCACATGTTTCGCACCTTCGTCGACGTCCGAGTAGACGGCGACCGTGCTCACACCCAGCCGGTGGGCCGTCTGGATCACCCGGCAGGCAATCTCGCCGCGATTGGCAATCAGAATTTTGGAAAACATGCGCCTACTCCAGATCTTCCATCAGCCGAAACCGTTCACAGACCAGTTCCATGTCCGGGTCAAACCCGCCGTTGCGCTCAAAATAAGCCTGATGGTCTCGCCGCCATCCGGCGAGGCTGTCATTCTCTCCTTCGGCGAGCGCGAACGTCTCGGGCACATCGCAATAGCGCAGCGTCTGGACCGAAATCGTCTCGATCACCAGCGCCGGCGTGCCATCCCAGGTCAAGGCGATATCGCGGCGCCCGACCTGCGGCAGCGCCTCGCCTTCCGCGATGTAACTCGCCAGCGAGCCGCAGGTCGCGGTTTTCTTGCCCGCGCGCACCAGCGCAATCAGGGCCTCGCTCAGCACCGCGTTGTCGCCAAACCGAAAGGTCTCGGCCCCGGGGTAGCGCAGGCGAAGCTGCGCCAGTGTCTCGGTCATCTCTGCCATCCTCCCTGCAAAAGCATCTCGGCTTCGGCCACCAGTGTGGTCAGGATGTCCCCGGCAGGCGGGCAATCCGCGATCAGGCCGATCCCCTCGCCCACAATTGGATTGCCCACGCTCGGATCACCCTCTGCGAAGGCCTTTTGCCAGCGCGGGCCTTCTCGGGACGCCGCATCACGAAGCCCATCGAGATCGTCGTGCCAGCGCTCGGTGAACGTATTGTGCATAACCCGGATGTCATAGGGCGCCGGCCAGTCCAGTCCGCGCACCACATCCACGGCACGCGTGCGGATGGTAGAGTCTCCAGTCGCCGCCAAACCCGCCTGCATATGCCCATCCGGCACCAGCGCTTCCGCGCTGGCCCAAAGCCGCGTGCCCAAAACGACCCCATCCGCACCCAGCATCAGAGCGGCGGCCAGCCCGCGCCCGTCGGCAATGCCGCCAGCGGCCACCAATGGCGTGTCGGGCGCGGTCCCGGCCAGCAGATCCGCCACCTCCGGCACCAGCGTCATCGTGGCGCGCCCGGCGCCATGCCCGCCCGCCTCACCGCCCTGCACAACGATGACATCCGCCCCGGCCTCGACAGCTGCCTGCGCGGAGAACCGGTCCTGCACCTGACAGATCAGCGCGACGCCGGCGGCGCGGATCTCTGCGGCAAAGGCCTCGACCTCTCCGAACGACAGGAACACGGCGCGCGGCTTTCGGGCCAGAACCTGTTCCAGGATGTGCGGCGCCCCGGCCAGCCGCCAGGTGATAAAGCCACATCCCACGGACACGTTGCCCGCTGCGGCGAACTGCGCTGATATCCAGTCGCTGTCGCAATAGCCTCCGCCGATGAGCCCAAGCCCGCCCGCCCGCGTCACCGCCGCCGCCAGTGCGCCGCCGGCCACGCCCGCCATTGGTGCCAGAATCACCGGGTGCTCCAGCTCGAAGCGTCGCGTCAGACGTGTCTCGATCATGGCGGCCTCCCCGGGCTCAGCTACATGCGGAACACGCCAAACCGCGTGTCCTCGATGGGCGCGTTCAGGGCAGCCCGAAGCGACAATGACAACACCTGGCGCGATTTGCGCGGATCGATGATGCCGTCGTCCCACAACCTCGCGGAGGCATACAGCGGGTGGGACTGTTCCTCGAACATGTCGAGTGTGGGTTGTTTGAAGGTGTCTTCGTCCTCGGTCGACCAATGGCCACCGCCCCGTTCGATCGCGTCGCGTTTGACCGTGGCCAGAACCCCGGCGGCCTGAGGCCCGCCCATCACGGAGATCCGGGAATTCGGCCAGGTCCACAGGAACCGGGGCTGATAGGCCCGCCCGGCCATCCCGTAGTTGCCCGCGCCGAACGAGCCGCCCACCAGCATGGTGATCTTTGGCACCGAGGTGGTCGCCACAGCCGTGACCATTTTGGCGCCATGACGGGCGATGCCCTCGTTCTCATAGCGTCGACCGACCATGAACCCGGTGATATTTTGCAGGAAAACTAACGGGATGTGCCGCTGAGAGCACAGTTCCACAAAATGGGCGCCCTTCTGCGCGGCCTCGGAAAACAGCACGCCATTGTTGGCGATGATGCCGATGGGATAGCCATCCACATGGGCAAACCCGGTCACCAGGGTCTCGCCGTACCGGGCCTTGAACTCATCAAAGCGCGATCCGTCCACCAGCCGGGCGAGCACTTCGCGGATGTCATAGGGCGTGCGCAAATCGCCGGGAACAACGCCCAGGATCTCTTCGGGATCATAGACCGGGTCTTCCGGGGACTGACGGTGTAGGGCGTGTAGGGCGGGGTTTACCCCGCCGCCCGGCGCATCCAGAGACGCCACGGCCTGGCGCGCCAGGGCCAGAGCATGCGCATCGTCTTCGGCCAGGTAATCCGCCACGCCCGACAGCCGCGTGTGCACATCACCCCCGCCCAGATCCTCGGCCGTCACCACTTCGCCGGTCGCCGCCTTGACCAGCGGCGGGCCGGCCAGAAAGATCGTGCCCTGATCGCGCACGATGATTGAAACATCCGACATCGCCGGCACATAGGCGCCACCGGCCGTGCAGGAGCCCATGACCACCGCAATCTGGGCGATTCCGCGGGCCGACATCTGCGCCTGATTGTAAAAGATCCGGCCAAAATGGTCCCGGTCCGGAAAAACCTCGTCCTGATTGGGCAGGTTCGCCCCGCCGCTGTCGACAAGATAGATGCAGGGCAGACGGCATTCCGCGGCAATCTCCTGCGCGCGCAGATGCTTCTTGACGGACATCGGGTAGTAGGTGCCGCCCTTCACGGTGGCATCGTTGCAGACCACCATCACGTCGCGTCCCGCCACCCGGCCGACACCGGCGATCATTCCGGCGGCAGGCGCGGCCCCCTCATAGAGCCCATGGGCCGCCAGCGCCCCGATTTCCAGAAACGGCGCCCCCGGGTCAAGCAATCCGGCCACGCGGTCGCGCGGCAGCATCTTGCCACGCGACAGATGCCGGGTCCGGGCCTTCTCGCCGCCGCCCTCCGCGGCCGTCAGGGCGGCAGCGCTGATCTGCTCCAAAGCGTCCAGATGACTGGCCCGATTGGCCGTGAACGGCTCCGTCGCGGTCAGGATCTTCGATGTCAGTTTGCTCATAGACCCTCACCCATGGCCGGTTTCATCCAGTTCCGCCACCGCGCGGGCCTTGAGCGCCTTGCGGATCACCTTGCCGGTCACGGTCATCGGAAGCGCCTCCAGAAATGCGATTTCACGCGGATAGGAATACTGTGCGAGCCGGGTTTTCACCCAGTCCTGCAACGCCTCACAGGTGGCCCGTGCCCCGGGTTTCAGCACGACATAGGCCTTGACCATTTCGGTGCGCAGCGGATCGGGCTTGCCCACCACGCCGACCGTGGCCACCGCCGGATGGGTGAGCAGGCAATCTTCGATCTCGGCCGGTCCGATCCGGTAGCCCGAGGAGGTGATAACGTCGTCCTCGCGGCCCACAAACCGGATATAGGGCCCCTCTTTCACGCCCCGGTCCCCGGTCAGCATCCAGGGCCCCCGGAACTTTTCAGCGCTCGCCTCGGGCTTTCGCCAGTAGCCCAGAAACATCGAGGCCGAGCCGCGCCGGACGGCAATCTCTCCTTCGCCCGTGCTCGGGGCCCCGTCGGCATCCAGAATGTCCACGTCATGGCCCGGCACGGGACGTCCCATCGCACCGGGTCGCGCCGGATAGGCCGCGCCACAGGACGAGACGATCATGTTGCACTCGGTCTGACCGTAAAACTCATTGATCTCCACACCCAGGGCGCGACGGCCCCATGCCAGCATCTCGGCGCCCAGCGGCTCCCCCCCCGAGGCGACTGACCGCAACCCCGGCAGGCGCGCCTCGGCGGCTTTCAACAGCCGCAAGGCCGTGGGAGGAAAGAACACGTTGCGAATGCCGGTTTCGGCGATCAGAGCCCGCGTGTCCTCGACACTGAACTTGCCGGTGCGGCCGGCCACCACCGGCACGCCCAGGGCGAGACCGGGCATCAGCACATCGAACAGACCGCCGATCCAGGCCCAATCCGCCGGGGTCCAGAGCACATCCCCCGGCTGGCCCAGATGGTCGTGGCTGAGCGAAACGCCCGGCAGATGACCGGTCAGCACCCGATGCCCATGCAAGGCCCCTTTCGGCGCGCCGGTGGTGCCGGAGGTATAGATCAGGACGGCGGGATCCTCCGGCCCGGTCTCGGCCATAGCGACCTCTGGCCCGTCGCGCCCGGCAGAGTCGGCCAGGAGCGGCTCGGCCAGCCGGGATCCGGCCCGCGTCAGACGCGCGCGCCCCTCCGCGTCGGTCAGCACCAGCGCAAGATCCGCGTCCGCTATCCGGCTGGCCAGCGCATCAGCCTGGAACAGCTTGAACAGCGGCACCGAAATCGCGCCCAGGGTCCATATGGCGGCGTGCGCGGCCGCACACCACGGGCTCTGGCTCAAGAGCACGCCGACACGGTCGCCGCGCTCGACACCGCGCGCCTGCAACGTGCGCGCCAGCCCTTGGCTCATCCCGCGCAACGCGCCTTTGGACACATCCCGTGGGGTGGGGCCGCTGCGATCGATGATGGCCAGAGCCGTCGCCGGGCCGGCCAGAACCTGCGTGGCCATGTTCATCGATGGGGCAAGCGCCCAGTGTCCCGTGGACCCGAGACCGGGCAGTCTGGCCATGGCGGACAACGCGGCCCCTTCCGGGTCGCAGTTTGGCGCACATGGTCGCGTGGCGCCGTCACCGTTGCCGTTGTCGGCGCGTCGCCTGGCGGCTCCTGTCTGCGCCATGTCCCCCGCTCCTTCGGTTGCGGCCGCCCGCGCCGGATGATCCACCCGGGCGGTCGTCACGCCATCTGCTCCATCAGCTCCCGCCCGACCAGCATGCGGCGGATTTCAGACGTGCCGGCGCCGATTTCCATCAGCTTGGCATCGCGGAAGATCCGGCTCACCGGCGTGTCGGACAGAAATCCCGCGCCGCCAAAGGCCTGCACGGCCTGATGTGCCTGCACCATGGCCTGTTCACTGGCATAGAGGCAACAGGCGGCGGCATCCTGGCGCGTCACCGTGCCCCGGTCACAGCAGCGCGCCACTTCGTACACAAAGGCGCGCGCGGAATTAAGCCCGGTGTACATGTCCGCGATCTTGCCCTGCATGAGCTGAAAGGACCCGATGGGCTGTCCGAATTGCTCGCGGCTGGAGATATAGGGCATCACCTCGTCCATACAGGCGGCCATGATCCCAGTGCCGATCCCCGCGAGCACCACGCGTTCATAGTCGAGCCCGGACATCAGGACAGCCACGCCTCTGCCCTCTTCGCCCAGCACGTTCTCGAACGGCACCTCCACATCGTCAAAGATCAGTTCAGCCGTGTTGGAGCCACGCATCCCTAGCTTGTCGAAATGCGGGGAGGTGGTGAACCCGGTCATAGTCTTTTCGACCAGAAAGGCGGTGATGCCCTTGGGGCCGGCATAGGGGTCGGTCTTGGCATAGACCACCAGCGTATCGGCGTCCGGGCCATTGGTGATCCAGTACTTGTTTCCGTTCAGCCGGAAATGATCGTTGCGCTTTTCGGCATGGAGCTTCATCGACACGACGTCCGAGCCGGCGCCCGCTTCGGACATGGCCAGCGCGCCGACCTGTTGGCCACCGACCAGCCCCGGCAGGTAGCGCTGTTTTTGCTCATCCGAGGCATTCAGTCTGATCTGGTTCACGCAAAGGTTGGAATGAGCACCGTAGGACAGGGCAACCGAGGCCGAGGCGCGGGCGATTTCCTCGATCGCCACGGTATGGGCGAGATAGCCCATGCCGGCGCCGCCGAATTCTTCCTCGACCGTGACCCCTAACAGGCCCAGGTCGCCCATTTCCGTCCAAAGTTCGGACGGGAAGGCATTGGCTGCATCAATCGACTGCGCCATCGGGCGCAGCCGGTCCTGCGCCCAGCGATGCACCATGTCGCGCAAGGCATTGACGTCTTCGCCCAGGTCAAACGGCATGGACAATGCAAACATCAGCTCCTCCCCCGGATCTCTGTCTGATATATGAACAAGTGTTCAATAAATGCGTAGCACTGCCGCCTGGATGCGTCAATCGCTGTCCAACCGGCCCGCGCGCGGCGGGCTCTCGGGCCGGGGTATTTTCAAAAAGAAAGAAGCAGCAGGGCCGGACGCCCCCTCGACCCGGCGCGCCGGTCAGCCCATGGACTGAAAGATCGTGCTGACCTCGGCGCGGATGATACGGGCGATCAGCGCGCAATCGGCCTCGCTGAAGGTGAGCGGGACACGCATGTCGAGCAGTCCCTTGAGGATCCGGTCGGTTTTCTCCATCGGCTCCGATGGCGCGTAGGCCCAGTGGCGATACGTCGATGTGAAGGCCGCCGGATCCGGCGCGCCGAACCATTTGAGCTCGACACCGCGCGCGGCGCAGCGGGAGAGCACATCGCGGATCGCCGTTTCAGACCAGTCCAGCAGCAGGATCTGAAAGGAGGAGCCGACATAGGTTTCGCCTGCCGGTCGCGGGATAAGGGTCAGCCCGGCGGTGCCGGCAAGGCCGCGTTCCAGCGTCTGGTAGCGCACTTCCCAGCGGGCGACCTGGGCGTCCAGGGCCTGCAGCTGCGGACGCAGGATCGCCGCGCGCAGATTGTCCATCCGGCCCGACACGTTGGGCATGTCATATTTGTGCCGGGCAAAGACCTCGGGTCCGGGCGCCGCGCCATGGCGCCCGTAGAGCATGTAGGAGCCTGACAGCAAAATCGCACGGGCTGCGATATCCGGGTCATCGGTGACCAGAAAGCCGCCCTCCCCGGAGTTCATATGCTTGTAGGTCTGCGTCGAATAGCACCCGACCGCCCCGTGACGCCCCGAGGGGGTGCCGTTCCAGGCCCCGCCCATGGTATGGGCGCAATCCTCGATCACCGTGACGCCGGCGGTCTGACAGATCTTCATCAAACGGTCCATGTCGCAGATATGGCCGCGCATATGGCTCAGCAGCAGGACCTCTGCCTGATCGGCCTTGGCCTCAAGGTCCTCAAGATCAATGGTCAGCGCTTCGGTGACACCGACAAAGACCGGCTCGGCCCCCACCGCCGCAATGGCACCGGGCACCGGAGCGAGCGTGAAGGCATTGGAGAGGACCCGCTGGCCGGGACCCACGCCCAGGGCACGCAAAGCCGTGGTCATGGCGTACCCACCCGAGGCCACCGCCAGACAATAGCGCGCGCCGGTGTAGGCGGCGAACTCCTGTTCGAGATGCGAGGTCGGCGAGACCTCGCCCTCGGCAAGGTTATAGCGGTGCAGCCGGCCATGGCGCAGCACATCAAGCGCGGCCGCGATGCCGTCTTCGGGAATCGGTTCCTGCTGGGTGAAAGACCCGGTGAAGCGATCGATCTTGGTATCGGTCATGTGGGCTTTTTGAGCCTCCGCACCCGTCGCGTCAATCCGCAAGCGACGTCGCAAACGGGACAGAATTACGCAGTGCTCAGGGATCAGGCTGCAGACATGACACCTTTGGCCTTCATTCACGATCTCACCTGGGCGGATCTGCCGGACGATGTTCGCGACCGTATCTCCCTGCATCTGCTTGATCTCATCGGGGTTGCCGCGGGCGGGTTGGGCACGGATCTGTCCCATATCATCCGCGCCCATGCGGCCGCCCAGTTCGGCGGCGCGCGGCCGCTGTTGTTTGACGGGCGCGGCGCCAGCGCCAGCGGGGTCGCCCTGGCAGCCGGGATGACGATCGACGCGCTGGACAGCCACGACGGCTACAATCCCACAAAGGGGCATCTGGGCTGTCCGGTCCTGCCGGCGCTGCTGGCACTGGCGCCCGCGGATCTGAGCGGGCCGGAGGCCTTGACGGCTTTGTGCATGGCCTACGAGTTCGGCGCGCGCGCGGCGGTGGCCCAGCACGGCACGGTGTCGGACTACCACACCTCCGGCAGTTGGGGCGCCGTGGCAGCGGCGGCCATTGGCGCGCGGCTTTTGCGGCTGGATGCAGCCCAGACCCGGCACGCGCTCGGCATTGCGGAATATCACGGGCCGCGCAGCCAGATGATGCGCTGCATCGATCATCCCACAATGGTCAAGGACGGGTCGGGATGGGGCGCCATGGCCGGGGTCTCGGCGGCTTTGCTGGCGCGGGATGGCTTCACCGGCGCCCCGGCGATCACCGTGGAGGAGGCCCCGGACTACTGGGAGGATCTGGGGCAAACCTGGATCGTCCCGCGGCAATATTTCAAACCCTGGCCGGTGTGTCGCTGGGCTCAGGCGCCGGTGGAGGCCGTGCTGGCCCTGCGCGCGGCGCATGATCTGACGTCTGATGACGTCGCACAGCTTGAGGTCTGGTCCTTCCACGAGGCGACACGGCTTGCCACGCGCCGGCCCGAGACCACCGAAGCCGCCCAGTATTCGACCTCTTTCCCCTGTGCGGTGGCCATGGTGCACGGTGAGATCGCGCCGGAGCACATCATGGGCGCGGCCCTGCAGGATCGCGACGTTCTGCGGCTTTCTGATGCCATGACATTTCACGAAGATGCGGACGCCAATGAGATGTTTCCCCGCGAGCGGATCGCCCGGGTGCGGCTGACCCTGCACAACGGACGCCAGGTCGAGAGTGGCTGGGCGCGGCCGAAATGGGACTGGCAGGATGCGCCCAGCGCACAGGACATCAGCGCCAAGTTTCATGCGCTGGCCGATCCGGTCCTGGGTCACGTCCGGGCCCGGGAGATCGAACAGGCAGTCGCCGAACTGGCCAGCGGGCGCTGGTCGCGGCTGGCCGGGCTGCTCAGTGCAGCGCCGCAGCACGCGCTCTCAGCCGAGTAGACGCTCCACGAGATCGGGCAGGTCCTCGTAGCGGTGCAGCAGCGCTTCGGGCTGCAACGCCGCCATATCCTCGCCCGAAGGGCCGAAGGTGACCAGGATGCAGGGAACGCCCGCGGCGGCGGCGGTGTTGCGGTCGGTATCGGAATCTCCGACCAGAAGGCTCAGCGCGGGATCCCCACCGCACCGGGTTGCCGCCAGCCGCAGCGGCGCCGGGTCGGGTTTGCGCACCGGCAGGGTATCGGCGCCGACAAGGCCGGCGAAGGCGTCTCGCACGCCGAGGTTGCGCAACAACAGATCGGCCAGCGCTTCGGGTTTGTTGGTGCAGATGCCAACCGGATATCCCGCCCGGGACAGCGCATCGACCGCCGCCATGGCGCCCGGGTAGAGCCGTGTATGGTGATCGATGGCGTCGCGGTAGATCTCCAGAAAGGCCGGGTATGCGCGGTCAATGACGGCCTCATCGCAGGCCCCGTCCCGGGTCAGCCCCAGCCGCAGCATCGCGCGTCCGCCCCTGAGCGCGGTTCCGGCATCCCTGGCGGGATCAAGCCGGGAGGCCACGCCCATGTCACCCAATGTGCGGTTGGCCGCGGCGATCAGATCGCCGGATGTATCGGCCAGCGTGCCATCAAGATCGAAGATCACATTGCGCATCGAGTTCCGCGTCCTTCCTTTGATCTGCGCCCCGCAACGAGACCAGGTGTTGCAGAGCCGAAATCTTCTTTGATGCCATGTATGCTTGCGCCACATGACCATGCCGGTAAAACCGCCGTAACCGCTCATTAAGGGAAGTTCCTCATGGAGACGAGCCTCGTCATCCTCGCAGCCGGCAAAGGCACCCGGATGCAATCCGATCTGCCCAAAGTATTGCACCAGATGGCGCATGCACCGCTTCTGGCGCATGCGATGCGCTCCGGCGCGGTGCTTGCGCCCGCGCATACCGTCGTGGTGGCCGGCCATGGCAGCGAAGCTGTCAGCGCCGCGGCCCTGGCCGAAGACGACAGCGCCGTGGTTGTTTTGCAGAAAGAACAGCTTGGGACCGGCCACGCCGTGTTGCAGGCGCGCACCGCTCTGGCGGCGTTCGAGGGCACGCTGATCGTGCTTTATGGCGACACGCCGTTCATCCGCCCCGAAACGCTGGAGGCGATGATCGCCGCGCGCGCCGAGGCGGATGTGGTGGTGCTGGGCTTTGAGACCGAAGAACCCGGCCGGTACGGGCGGCTCAAGATGGCGGGCGACGCCCTCACGGCGATTGTCGAATACAAGGACGCCGACGAGGCCGAACGCGCGATCACGCTGTGCAATTCAGGGGTGATGGCCTGCGATGCCGCTTTGATGTTTGCGCTGCTCGACAAGGTCTCCAACGACAATGCGGCGGGCGAGTATTACCTCACCGATCTGGTGGAACTGGCGCGGGCGGCTGGCAAATCCGCCACCGTCGTCGTGTGCCCGCAGGAAGAAACGCTTGGGGTCGACAGTCGCGCGGGGCTTGCGCGGGCCGAGGCCCTGTTTCAGACGCAGGCGCGGGCCGCCCTGCTTGAGCTGGGCGTGACACTGACCGCGCCCGAGACGGTCCATCTGGCCCATGACACCGTCATCGGCCGCGATGTGGTGATCGAGCCCAACGTGGTTTTTGGTCCCGGGGTCACGGTTGAGACCGGCGCCACGATCCGCGCCTTTTCCCATCTCGAAGGCTGTCACGTCAGCCGCGGAGCCAGTGTCGGGCCCTATGCGCGCCTGCGCCCGGGCGCAGAACTGGCCGAGAACACGCGGGTCGGCAATTTCGTGGAAGTCAAGAATGCCACCATCGCCGAGGGGGCCAAGGTGAGCCACCTCAGCTATGTCGGCGACGCCTCCATTGGCGCCGGATCCAACATTGGCGCAGGAACGATCACCTGCAATTACGACGGCTTTCTCAAGCACCGCACCGAGATTGGCGCGGGGACATTCATCGGATCCAACACCATGCTGGTGGCACCGGTCCGGGTGGGCGATCAGGCGATGACGGCGACAGGCTCCGTCATCACCCGCGACGTCGAAGACGGCGCCCTCGCCTTTGCCCGGGCACGGCAGCAGACCAAACCAAAGGGCGCGCTGAGATTGTTCGACATTCTGCGCGCCAAGAAAGAGCAAAAGCGCAAGGAGCAGGCGTAATGTGTGGGATTGTAGGTGTGCTGGGCGACCATGAGGTTGCCCCAATTCTGGTCGAGGCCCTCAAACGTCTGGAGTATCGCGGCTACGACAGCGCCGGGATTGCCACGATCCATGATGGCGATCTTGACCGGCGCCGCGCGGTGGGCAAGCTCGTGAACCTGTCCGACAAGCTCGTACGCGACCCCTTGCGCGGCAAATCAGGCATCGGACACACCCGCTGGGCCACCCATGGTGCACCCAACGAAAGCAATGCACACCCCCACAAGGCCGGGCCAGTGGCCGTGGTGCACAACGGGATTATCGAGAACTACGCCGCGCTGCGCAAAGAGCTCTTGGCCGAAGATCTTGTCCCGCAGACCGACACTGATTCAGAAACCGTGGCGCTTCTGGCGCAGCGGTTCATGTCGCAAGGGATGGGCCCGGTGGAAGCCGCATTCGCCACGGTCGACCGGCTCGAGGGCGCCTTTGCACTGGCGTTTCTGTTCCACGGTCAGGACGACCTGATCGTGGGCGCGCGGCGCGGGTCACCGCTGGCCGTGGGCTGGGGCGATGGCGAGATGTTCGTGGGTTCGGATGCCTTCGCCCTGGCGCCGATGACCGACCGCGTGACCTATCTGGAGGAAGGCGACAAGGTCGTGGTCACCCGCAACGGCATCGATGTCTTTGATGACCGCGGACACCGGGTGAACCGCCCGGTGACCCGGGTCAAAGACACGGATGGACAGGTCGAAAAGGGCGGCCACAAGCACTGGATGTCCAAGGAGATCGCTGAACAGCCCTCCGTACTGGCCGATGTTCTGGCGCACTATCTGCCCGAGGGCGGGCTGTCCTTTCCCGACGGGGCGCCTGATTTCGCCGAACTGGATCGGGTCATCATGGTCGCCTGTGGTACGGGCTACTACAGTTGCTTTATCGCCAAATACTGGCTGGAAAGCCTGGCGCAGATCCCGGTCGAGGTCGATATCGCCAGCGAGTTCCGCTACCGCGCCCCCCCGCTGAGCGAGCGCACCCTTGCGATCTTTGTCTCCCAATCGGGTGAGACAGCCGACACCCTTGCGGCCATGCGGTTTGCGGCCGGAAAGTGCCAGATCGCCTCTGTCGTGAACGTGGCGCAAAGCTCGATTGCGCGCGAGGCCGACCTGGCCCTGCCGATTCTGGCGGGGCGCGAAATCTCGG